>JBJEQL010000156.1:0-14485 GCA_051881735.1 Oscillospiraceae bacterium | reverse complement strand
CAAGGCGGCAAGCCTTGCTGCAGTCGTTTTCCTTGATTGGAATTATTCTATCTGTTGGCTTTGTCTATAGAACGATTAAAGATTAGTATAAACACCAATAAAATATAGGGAAATCTGCGCCGAAATCCATATATTTAAAATTGTCGGCTTGATTTTTCCAAATTTTAAATGGTGTTTTGTATCAACGGTATTCTCTACGCAAGGCAATATTATGGAAACAATAGGGTAATATTGCGGCAATAAATCTATATTATAATAATGTGTAAAAGGAATTGGAATTATGGATAACAGAACCTCGCTTAACGGTTTAAATCCGCATGAAAAATCCATGCAGATAGCGGAAAAAATTCTTGCTTATATCAAGACAAACAAGATACCGCCCGATAAGCGTCTGCCTTCTGAAAATAAGCTTGCAGAGCAGTTCGGCGTTAACCGCAATGTTGTCAGAACTGCATATTCGCATCTTTGCTCGCAGGGATATGTTACCTCTGTACAAGGCAAAGGACATTTTCCTGCAAGACGTGCAAGACCGCTTATTTTCAAGCATTCATCAACGATAGGTTTTTCCGAGATCTTCGGCAAAAAATATGATGAATATGAAAATAAGATAGTAAGCTGGGCGAAAACCGAAGTCAAACCGAACGAGCTTGCCCGTTTCGGGCTTGAAGAGGGCGAAATGGTCTATCGTTTGCGTACTCTCCGCCTTGTAAAGGGTGAGGTCATTGCGGTTTGCTATTCCAATATTCCTGCAAAGCACGTTCCCGGTTTTGAAGAGCATTTTGAAAATTATGAGTCGATAAACAGAATTTTTATTGAGGATTACGGTTTTGAGCATCCTGTTTGCGATGCGATCTCGGTCAAGGCCGCAAACGCAAATTCCGATGATCTGAAATATCTCGGCGTTTCGGAAAATACGCCGATAATAACTATTGCCTCAACATTTTCAACTGTCAAGACGGGAGTTATAGAATACTTTATTATCCATGCTGCGGGTGATAAGTTTATTCTTAATATGGATTTCAAAAATGAGGAGAAACCCGATGATTGATAACTTTATTGATTCGACGATAAGCTCTGCGGATATGGCATTTCTGGTCAAGACCGTGCTCAGGCTGCTGCTTGCGACTTTGCTCGGAACGTTTATCGGCAACGAGCGTGAGCACATAAACCGTCCTGCCGGCATACGCACTCATGTGCTTGTATGCATCGGTGCGGCGCTTATGACGACAACCTCGGATTATGTCTGCATGAAATATTCGGGAATAATGAATATGGACCCTACACGACTTGGAGCGCAGGTCATCAGCGGTATAGGTTTCCTCGGTGCAGGAACGATAATCAAAGAGGGCTTCAGCGTAAAAGGACTTACAACGGCTGCAAGTCTGTGGGCTGTATCATGCGTGGGACTTACCTGCGGAACCGGTTTTTACAGCGCTGCTATACTTGCAACTCTGCTTATATATTTTATGCTCCAGGCGGCAAAAAAGGTCATTCTTCGCCATACCGAAACGAAATACATCAGCCTTGTTGTTGACAGCGCAGACGATGTTTCCAAAGCTGCTGCAAAGCTGTTCTCCAAGCTTTCTATCGCCGTTGTATCATCGGAGATAGTTGTCGGCAGCGATGATAACGAAAATCATATTGAGCTTAAATATGTCGTGGCGGTCGGAAAATCAAGCGAGCTTTTTGATTTTGCGATAAACAAGTTACGCATGGAAGACGGCGTTTTAAGTGTTCACGTTGAATAAGGAAATTTATGGTCTGTGATCTTCATACGCATACAAAACATTCGCCAAGAGGTGCGAACAGCGCATACGAAATGTGCTGTCATGCTGCAAAGAGCGGCTTGTCAGTTATAGGCATAACCGATCACTGCGAATGCAACAGATTTTATCCTCAAAGCTTTTATACCACACGTCCGAATCCCGATGAAAGCTATAATAACGAGCAGCTTTTTCAGCTTTCGGTGAGCGACGCAGAAGCGGCAAAAGAAAAATGTGAGGGCGAAATAAAAGTCCTTGTCGGAACGGAACTCGGTCAACCCTGCATGGATAAGCAGGCGGCAGAAAAGATAACTTCGGACAGTCGCCTTGACTATGTTATCGGCTCAGTTCATCAGATACCATGCTGCGATGATTTCTGTTTTCTTGAATATGATGAAAATCTGCTTGATATACAGCTGGAAAGATATTTCTGTGAGTGCCTTAGAATGTGCAGAGAGATAGATATAAACGTTCTTGGGCATCTTACATATCCCTTGCGATATATCGAGGGAAAGTATAAAATCAAAACGGATATGAAGCGTTATTATGATATCATCGCTGAAATTATGGATACAATAGTGAACAGAGGTATCGCACTTGAAATAAACTGCTCGGGACTGCGGCAGGATTACGGCAAAACTTTCCCAACAGAGGATATCATAAGTCTATATAAAAGTCACGGCGGCGAGTTTGTTTCAATTGGTTCGGATACACACACCGCTGAATTCATCGGATGCGGCTTTGAAACTGCGAAAGAACTTGCACTTTCCTGCGGTATCACGAACGGAGTGTATTTTGAGCAGCGCAAACCGATTTATTTTAAGCTTTGATAAGAGAGGAACATAAGAATGGGACTTTTGCATATATACTGCGGTGACGGAAAGGGAAAAACGACCGCTGCGGTCGGACTTGCCATAAGAGCCTGCGGAGCAGGCCTTAAAACGGAGTTCGTGCAGTTTATGAAAGGCGGAGAAACCTCAGAGCTTGAGGTTTTAAGAAAAATAGACAGCCTTAACATAACACGCTGCGACAGAAATTACGGCTTTACATTCACAATGACCGAGCAGGATAAAGCAGAAATAACCGAGTGCCATAATAAGCTGCTTTCAGTGTTCGGCAGAGGTGCGGATGTCATAATTCTTGATGAGTTTTGCGCCGCATATAATTACGGACTTATCGACCGTGAGCTTGCGGAGCGCAAGATCTTTGAGGGATTGAAAACCGCCGAGGTTATTATCACGGGCAGAGATCCCGATGAAAAATTTCTTGCGGCGGCTGATTATATCAGCGAAATAAAATGCGTCCGTCATCCCTATGAAAAAGGGATCGACGCACGGAAAGGGATAGAGTATTAAATGCGTAATTATTGCAAAACCAACGTATGCAGTTAAAACCGCAAAGCGGAGCAAAAGTTTCGTCCACCTTTTTAAAGGTGGTGGGTGTCCAGAGGGCAAAGCCCTTGGTCGCTCTCCGCAGAGAGCGAAACTCCCTAAACCATAGTGAAAGGCACAGCAGAAACAGCACAAAAAAGCATAGCTTAAAAGCGCAATTCACATCAAAAAACGGAAAACAAAACAAGTTTGATACCAAATAACTTGTTAAACCGATTTGTGAATTGCGCTTATTCTTTTTTTCTAAAGTAAACTTTCCTTGTGACCTACATATACGAACAAAGTGAGTATATGTAGGTCACAACGCAATATGAACGGCTATGCACTTAAAACTTCAATTGTCGTTTCCCATGCACAGCTGTTCAAATTGTGTCTAAAGGCAAATATATTCACTTCGTTCTTATATTTGCCTTTAGAGGAGAATTTGTTTTGGTAAGATAGAATGAAGCGCAATTCACAACAAAAATCGGTTCAACAAGTTTTTGTCAGACAAAGCTTTGTTGGTTTTCCGATTTTTATGTGAATTGCGCTTTTTATAGCTATTCTTTATTGTGCTTTCGCTGCAAACGTTGTGCTAAAGTTTAGGGCGTTTCGCTCTTGCGAGAGCGACAAGGTGGCGCTGTCCCCTTGACCCCTGCAAGCCTTTGAAAAGGCTTGAGCGAAACTTTTCATCCGCTTCGCGGTTTTAACTACATACGTTGGTTTCGAAATAATAACGCTTTACACAGGCTTAACATACATTGGCTTTCGGAATTAACATTGAAAGCGTTACAATAGCATTGTGACAAAAAGGAAATATTGAAAGGATGTATTTAATTATGAAAAAATCAACTATTATCGGAGCAGTTTTATCTGCAATTCTTCTTGTCGGATGCGGAAATACTGAAACTTCTCACACCGTTTCGACAGACGGTTCAACCTCAATGGAAAAGGTTATCGGAATTTTAAGCGAAAGCTATTCCGCTAAGCATGAAAACGTAAAAGTTACTTACAACCCAACAGGTTCAGGTTCGGGTATTTCCGCAGTAGGTGAGGGAAGATGCGATATTGGTCTTTCCAGCCGTGCGCTCAAAGACGAAGAAGCACAGAACCTTAATGCCACTGTTCTTTGTTATGACGGTATCTCTGTAATTGTAAACAACGAAAGCAAGATCGATAATCTCACAGTTGAGAACATTGCCGATATCTACACAGGTAAGATCACAAACTGGTCTGAACTCGGCGGAGATGATCTTCCTATCGTATGCATCGGCAGAGAAGCAGCTTCGGGAACTCGTGACGGTTTTGAATCTGTAACAGGCACAAAGGAATCCTGCGTTTATTCACAGGAACTTACATCAACAGGTGATGTTATTCAGACTGTTGCTTCCAACCCTAATGCTATCGGTTATGCTTCGACTGCATCTGTAAAGGACACAGTTAAGACCGTTTCCGTAGAGGGTGTAATGCCGACAAATGACACTATTCTTGACGGAAGCTACAAAATAAGCAGAGCATTCTATTTTGTAACACCTAAGGACAAGAAGCTTTCGGATGATGCACAGAAATTCTTCGATTTCTGCATGAGCAGCGAAGCAGATGAGTTTATTGTTTCAGCCGGAGCAGTTCCGACTGTAAAGTGAGGATAACTATGGAAAGATCAGTTTACGCAGAGTCGTTTCAAGGCGAAAGTTCTGCCGCCCGCAAGAGGGATAAAGTCCTTCGAACGCTTTCAAAAGCATCGGACAGAGTAATGTCATCACTTTTCGTGATCTGCGGATTTGCATCGATCGCACTTGTAATTATTATCACAGCTTTTCTCGTAAGCTCGGGCGTTCCTGCAATAAGTGAGGTTGGACTCGGAAATTTCCTGCTCGGAAAGGCCTGGAAGCCTACCGCAGAAAATGCAGAATTTGGTATCCTGCCGTTTATACTTTCATCGTTTTACGCAACAGCTGCGGCGGTTGTTCTGAGCGTTCCGCTTGGAATTCTTACAGCTGTGTTTATCACAAAATTTGCAGGTGAAAAGGTTGCTTCAGTGCTTTCCTCGGCGGTTGAAATGCTTGCAGGGATCCCATCGGTAGTTTACGGACTTCTCGGTATGATCTATGTTGTTCCTGCTGTAAGAACTGCATTTGACCTGCCGGACGGTGCCTGCCTTTTTGCGGCGGTCATTGTCCTTGCAGTAATGCTTCTTCCGTCCGTTATCTCCGTTTCGGCAAGCGCAATTCGTACAGTTCCCCGTGAATATGAAGAAGGCTCTCTTGCTCTCGGTGCAAATGATACAGAAACGATCTTTAAGGTAACACTTCCTGCTGCAAAAAGCGGAATTTCCGCAGCGGTCGTTCTCGGTATCGGTCGTGCGGTCGGTGAAGCAATGGCTGTAATGATGGTATCGGGAAATGTTCCGAATATGCCGAGCCTTTTCGGAAGCGTCCGTTTCCTTACAACAGCTGTCGCAAGTGAAATGTCCTATTCATCGGGACTTCACAGAGAAGCGTTGTTCTCAGTCGCTCTTGTACTGTTCGTCTTTATTCTCGGAATAAATATGCTGCTTAATTTCTTGACCCGAAAAGGAAAGGATTGAAATGAGTAATAAAATTTCAGCCGTCCGCCGCACAAAGAGCGGCGCATTAAAAGCGGCAATATATTTTTCGGCAGCGGTCGTGTGCATTCTTGCGGTTACGGTAGCAGCTGTCGTATTGATAAAAGGTCTGCCGCATATAAGTGTAAAGTTCCTGACGGAAAAGCCAAGCCTTTTAAGTGGAACTATCGGTATCTTGCCCAATATCCTCAACACGCTGTACATCATTTTCTTTACAATGATAATCGTAATTCCGCTTGGAATTGGCGCAGCTATCTATCTTAACGAATATGCAAAGAACAAGAAGCTCACAAGCCTTATCGGACTTGCGGCAGAAACTCTTTCGGGTATTCCGTCAATAATCTACGGACTTGTCGGAATGCTTATCTTCGTTCAGTTCTGCGGTTTCGGAACAAGCCTTATTGCAGGCGCTCTTACGCTTGTTATAATGACGCTGCCGACAATAATGCGTACCGCAGAGGAGAGCCTTAAAGCAGTTCCGCAAAGCTACCGTGAGGGTGCGCTTGCACTCGGCTCGGGAAAATGGCGAATGCTCCGCACCGTTGTTCTGCCGAGCGCAGTTGATGGTATCATAACGGGCGTTATTCTTTCCGTCGGACGTATCACAGGCGAATCCGCAGCGCTGTTTTTTACCGCAGGAATGGCGAATGAGATATACAGTTTTTCGCAGGCTGCTTCAAGCGGAAATGCAGGCTCCACGCTTACCGTTTCGCTTTATATGTACGCAAAGGAACGTGGCGAATTTGATACTGCGTTCGCCATCGCAGCGATACTTCTCTTGCTTACGGTGCTGCTTAATTTCAGTGCGAAGTATGTGCAGAAGCATTTTTCAAACCGCACTTAACTTTTGAGGTTTAATATGACAAACGAATCAATAATAACTGCCGAAAGCCTGAATTTATGGTACGGCGATAATCATGCACTTAAAGATATCAACATAGAACTTCCCCAAAATAAGATAACCGCATTGATAGGCCCTTCGGGATGCGGAAAATCCACCTTTTTAAAGTGTCTGAACCGAATGAACGACCTTGTTGACGGATGCAGGATAGAGGGAACGATAACACTTGACGGGGAAGATATATATGGAAATATTGACGTAACCGGACTTCGCAGACGTGTCGGAATGGTGTTTCAGAAGCCTAATCCTTTTCCGATGAGCATTTATGACAACATTGCATACGGTCCGAGAATTCATGGCATCAGAGCCAAAGCAAAGCTTGATGAGATAGTTGAAAAGTCGCTTCGTGGCGCTGCGATATGGGATGAAACAAAGGACAGACTGAAAAAATCCGCTCTCGGAATGAGCGGTGGACAACAGCAGCGACTTTGCATTGCAAGGGCGATAGCAGTTGAACCCGAGGTGCTTTTAATGGACGAGCCGACCTCGGCGCTTGACCCGATCTCAACGCTTAAAATTGAGGAGCTTGCAATGGAACTGCGTGAAAAATACACTATTGTAACGGTAACTCATAATATGCAGCAGGCTGCTCGTATCGCTGACAAAACAGCTTTCTTCCTGCTCGGAGAGATAGTCGAATTTGACGATACAAAAACGATATTTGAAGCTCCGAATGATGAGCGAACAGCAAACTATATCGGGGGACGTTTCGGTTAATATGCCGCTTTCCACTTGATTTATTCCATTTGCTGTGATAAAATATAATCAGATTTTCAGGGAAACGCTGATAGTATCGGTGTTTCCCTAAAGTCGTACATATACTTATTTTTACGGAGGGAAAAGCATTGATATATCTTCTTGAAGATGATGACAATATCCGCAAGCTTGTATGCTATGCACTTAATAAAGACGGTTATGAAACGAAAGGCTTTGCTGTTCCGAGCGAGTTCTGGCAGGAATTCAGACAGGCTGAACCGCAGCTGCTTATCCTTGATATAATGCTCCCCGAAGAGGACGGACTTACTATATTAAAGAAAATTCGTGACGGTGGATGCAGCGTTCCGATAATAATGCTTACCGCAAAGGGCAGCGAATTTGACAAGGTTACGGGGCTGGACAGCGGAGCAGACGACTATCTTGCAAAGCCGTTCGGAATGACCGAGCTTTCCGCAAGAGTTCGTGCGCTGCTGCGCCGTGCATCCAAAGAGCCTGTGGGGGACAAATCCACCCTAAAAATTGGCGGAATATCTCTTGACGACAAAAAGCATATCGTCAAATCGGACGGTGCGGAGGTAACGCTTTCGTTCAAGGAATACAGTCTGCTTGCAGCGCTTATGAAAGCAGGGGGAAGCGTTGTTTCCCGTGAAAAGCTGCTGACGGAGATATGGGGCGAATTCTATGAGGATTCACGCACACTTGACGTCCATATCCGCAAGCTTCGTGTAAAGCTCGGAGAAAACGGCTCGCTTATCAAGACCATTAAAAATGTCGGATATCGTATAGGTGGAGAGGAAACAGAGAATGACTAAAAAAATCTTCCTGACGGGACTTGTTGTTTCCTGCACGGTGCTTGCACTCAGCATAGGTATTATCTTCGGAATACTTACCGATGTTTTTGAGAGTGAACTGACCGATGAGCTTTCAATCGAAGCTCACCTTATTGCCTCGGCGGCTGAAAATTATGGTGAGGACTATCTTAGCTCGCTCAATGAAAAGGACAGGAGAATAACTTTTATCGCAAAAAACGGCAGCGTGATATATGATACAAAGGCGGATTCGGAAACTATGGAGAATCATGCCGGCCGTAAGGAGGTACGGGAAGCCTTGATAAATGGCGAAGGAAGTGCTGTGCGGCGTTCCGATACGTTCCTGACGAAAACCATATATTATGCGGTCAGACTTTCCGATTGCAGCATCATCCGCATTTCGGCAGATCAGAATATTATTGCGGCAACGCTTCGTGCGCTTGCAGTTCCTATTATAATCGTATTTTTGGCAGCGGTGCTGTTTTCGGCTGTGCTTTCGTATTTTGTTTCGAGAAGTATTATAAAGCCGATAAATGAGCTTGACCTCGAATTGCCGAGCGAAGCGCCTTATCCCGAACTTGCGCCGCTCACGGACAAGCTTTCTGCACAGCATGAAACTATTGAACAGCAGCTTCGTGACGCACAGCGCAGTAAGGAAGAATTCAAGCTTATCACGGAAAATATGAGTGAGGGTTTTGTTGTTACAGATATTAACACGAGCGTTCTGACATATAACACCGCAGCTTCAAAAATCCTCGGCATAGATAAGGGGCAGGGCAGCGTTTTAGCGGACTTTTGCGATGCGGCTGAAAAAGCTGTAAAGGGCAGTCCTGCCGAAAACGAACTGCGTATAGGGGATAAGATATACCGCCTTATCGCAAACCCTGTTTATGATGAAGAAAAGATAATCGGTGCAGTAATAGTTATACTTGATGTGACGGAGCGTTCCGAGCGTGAGCGCCTTAGAAGAGAGTTCACATCAAATGTTTCGCATGAGCTTAAAACTCCGCTTACGTCAATATCGGGATTTGCGGAGCTTATGATGAGCGGCGGAACTCCCGATGAAACTGTCATGGACTTTTCTAAGTCCATTTATGACGAAGCGCAAAGACTTATCACTCTTGTAAACGATATAATCAAAATTTCACGCCTTGACGATGGCAGCGTTGAATATGACAAGGAAAACATTGACCTTTATGAGCTTTCGCAGGAAATTGTCAAGAGGATAAAACCGCAGTCGGACAAAATGAAGCTGAAAGTAACGCTTGAAGGGGAACACGCCTGCATTTTCGGCGTTCGGAAGATACTTGACGAGCTTATTTTCAACCTCTGCGACAACGCCGTGAAATACAACCGCACGGACGGAACGGTGGATATCAATATCTCAAAGGAGAACGGCAGAACTGTTCTGAGCGTAGCGGACAGCGGTGTGGGAATACCTCTTTCGGCACAGGACAGAGTTTTTGAACGTTTCTACCGTGTGGATTCCAGCCGTTCAAAGGCGCTCGGCGGAACGGGGCTCGGTCTTTCTATCGTAAAGCACGGCGCAATCTATCACGGTGCAGATATCAAGCTTGAAAGTGAAGAAAATATCGGCACAAAAATAACGGTAAGCTTTCCCGAACAACTTTTATGATAATATCAATTCAAAACGGCGATGAAACTCATTGCCGTTTTTTTGTATTTTATGGGATTTGTTTGACATATTGTATAATTTATGCTAAAATCATAATAGAGTTATTATAGCATCAAACGGAGAACCGATGATGAAAAAATATATCTTTGCGCTTCCGACAGAGAAAACCGAAAAATGTCTATACAAGTCGGACGAAACCAAGCTTGAAACACGATTTCCGATACTTCTGTCGTTGAAAGCATCAGCCGAGAAGGACGAACTTGTAAATATAACCTTGCTCATTTCGGAAAATTCCCCCGGAACAAGTGCAAATTTCCTTAATCTTATGATGGAGCTGAAAGAGCTTGCAGGCGATATTGGCTTCAAATACGACCTTACCGAGATACGCATCGCAGGAGAGGAAACTCCCGAAAAGCAGAAGCGTGTGTTTGA
Source organism: Oscillospiraceae bacterium (assembly GCA_051881735.1). Classification (GTDB taxonomy): domain Bacteria; phylum Bacillota; class Clostridia; order Oscillospirales; family Ruminococcaceae; genus UMGS363. Next base: position 4,252 of record JBJEQL010000156.1, on the reverse strand, counting down.
AGCGCTTATCGAAACCTTGAGGGACGGCGACAGTATTTTTGCCGACATCACGTTCGGACATAAGGCGATACCGATCATAATTTTTACAGCGTTGAGCTTTGGGTATAAGCTTTGTCAGAATACCGAGGTAAGATCTGTTTTTTATGCCGACCGAAGCTTGGATATCCCTGTCATACATGATATTTCAACGCTTTTCTATATGGAATCAGTCATTCACAGCGTTTCACAGTCCGTTCCTGATGATCCGCTGCCGATAATAAAGCGTATATTAAATATGTAATTATACGATCTGTAAAGGGGTGAGTTGATATGAAAAGGCTAATTTCCGTAATAATGGCATTGACAGCTGTTATGACGTTTTGTGCATTTTCGGCTTTTGCGGGAAAGGAGATACCTGCGGTTTACGCTTCCGACCTGAAACCGGGAAGATATGAGATTGAAGTTGCAGTCAGCAATTCCGAGATAATAGTTGACAGCTGTATGCTGAATGTTTCGGGTACAGTTATGACTGCTGATATGTCAATGATGGGCAACAAGACGACAGCGATTTATCTCGGCTCGGCTGATGCGGCAAGGCGAGCAGACGAGTCAAGCACAAAAGCAGGTATAATCTATCCTGTTTCGGGAGAAAACGGCGAGCAGGTTTTTACCGTTCGTGTTGATATGCTTGATAAGAAGATCGTCTGCGCAGCATACAGCATTGAAAAGGAAGATTGGGTGGACAGAGTATTGCTCTTCAAGTCTGACAGCCTTCCAGACCATGCTTTCCGTGAAAACAGCGGAACAAATCCGCTTGTGATAATTATTCCGGCAGTTGCGGTAATTGCCGGTTCGGCAGCATTTATCATATTCAGAAGAAAATCAAACAAAAAAGACGAACAGTAAGGGGGATCACAATGACATACGATCTGACTTTTCCATCAACTGCAATAGCAGCATTTCTTACAGCAGGAATTCTCGCAACGCTTCTGCCGATAGCTGCAATAGTTTTTTTCAAGCTTAAAAACAAGGACGTCAAGCTGCGCTATGTTTTTGTCGGTGTGGTAACATTTCCGGTTTTTGCGCTTATTTTGGAGCAGATATCTCACTATTTTATGCTGCCGATCGTTCAGCAAAGCACAGTCGCTTATGTTATCTACGGCACGCTGGCAGCAGGCGTTTTTGAGGAAACGGGACGATTTGTTGCATATAAGCTTTTCTGCAAAAAGGAGAGCGACCCAAGAGCTTCGATAATGTACGGCCTTGGACACGGTGGAATAGAAGCTGTCGTGCTAATAGGATTTACGATGCTGTCGTATGCAATTACGGCGGTAACTATCAATGCAATGGGAATGGATGCTGTTATGAGCTCAGTTCCTGCTGAGCAGCATGAGCTTGTACTTGCACAGACTAAGGCTCTTTCGGAATTCACGATGTCTACTGCACTTATAGATGTTGCCGAAAGGCTGATAGCTATCACGCTTCATGTTTCGCTTTCAGTTGTGGTATTTGCAAGCATAAAAATGAAAGGAAAGCTATGGCTTTTCCCTGCTGCTATCGCTCTTCACGCCATTTTCGATATCCCTGCGGCGCTCTATCAGAGAGGTGTGATAACAAGCTTGCCGTTAATGGAGATACTGTTATTCGTTGAAGCGGTAATTATTGCGATTGTTGCAGTAAAGATATATAAGCAGATGAAAGCCGAGCTTAGCGCAGAGGTTTCGGAAGCTTCAACCGCTGAGAAAACAGAGGATATCACGGCAGAATAAAACTATATTTGAATACATATTTCAGCAGTCTGCACAAAAGTACAGGCTGCTTTTTGTGCAAATAAATTGTGCCTTGTGGAAAATCACCATTAAATTCGAAAAAATATTTAAAATTTTATATTTTTTTCGAAAAAAGCAAGACAAACCGAACTTTTTGTGTTATAATTATAAAGAACATACAATATCCGAAGCAGTTATCTGCTCAGAAAGGAAAAACGGCTTATGCAACATGAAAAGTCATGCGGTGCGATCGTTTATCGTAAGTACCACGGGAATCTTGAGATCCTGCTGATAAAGCACGTTAACAGCGGTCATTGGTCATTCCCGAAGGGTCATGTCGAGGCAGGCGAAACAGAGGTCGAAACTGCACTCAGAGAAATAAAAGAGGAAACGGGGATAGATGTTATCATTGACCCGACATTCCGTGAAACTGTGACCTATTTCCCACGCAAGGATTCACAAAAGGTCGTTGTCTATTTTATCGCAAAGGCAAAGAATTTCGATTATGTCAGACAGGAATCGGAGATCGCCGAGATAAAATGGGTGGACGCAGGCTGCGCTGACTCGGTGCTGACATACGAAAACGATAAGTGCATCGTGAATAAAGCACGAAAGGTCATCAAAGGGAATTCCGATTAAATCTTCCCCCAAAAAATAATTTCGCCGGACTGGAAAAAGTCCGGCGATTTGCGTAAAATGAGATTTTTTTACAGAAAGAGGGATAATTATTGAAAATCTGTGCCGAAATCGTAAAATCAGCACTTCTCGGAGAATTTCTGCCAAGCACAAAGCGGCAGATGTCAAGGCTTGAAGTCGGGAACTTCACTATCCATGCGAAAAATCTGCCTTCGGCTTATGATGGACTGAAAATAGCGCATCTTTCCGACCTGCATAATAAAAGATACGGAAAAAACGGTTACCGCCTGTTTAATCTGATCGCAAAGCAGAAGCCTGATATGGTAGTTATGACAGGTGATATGATAAGTCATGACGCTGTGAACAGGGAGGATTTCATCGGTCTTACAAGAATGCTCACCGAGAACTACCCGACATTTTATGTAAACGGAAATCACGAGTTTTCCGATATGTCCGAGGAGCTTTTTACCGAAACCGCAGCGCAGATGCTTGACGCAGGCGCTATCTGTCTTGACAATTCAAGCTATACTATATATAAGGATGGACAACCGCTGACATTGTGCGGAGTTTCATACGAGGCGAAGTTTTATCGTGGTGTGAGGGAGTACAGACGTGGCTGGGAGAGCTTTACGTTAAGCGAAATGGAACGGCTTTGCGGAAAGAAGCCCGATGGCTTTACCATTCTTCTTGCACATAATCCACTTGATTTTGAGACCTACGCCGAATGGGGCGCAGATGTCACGTTCAGCGGTCATGTCCACGGCGGTTCTATACGTCTGCCGTTTGTGGGAGGACTTATCTCTCCCGAGTTAAAGCCAAGACCGAAGTATTCCGAGGGAGTTTATAGGATAGGCGACAAGCGTATGGTGGTCAGCCGCGGGCTGGGAAGAATACGTTTTTTCAATCCGCCGGAGCTGCTTGTGGCAACGCTTTCGGGAAAATAATAACAAAAAAACATTCCTAAAATTTTATATAATTTTTACAAAACCCCCTTGACAGTAAATCGATTACAATGTAAAATATATAGTAACAGGTGGAGTTAATTGTTAAAACATAATTAATTTTTTGGGAGGAAATAAAAATGAGCGAATTTTTCAAAGGAATCGGCAAGATCCCCTATGAGGGCAAAAACAGCACAAATCCCCTTGCATTCAAGTATTATAACCCCGATGAGATCGTTGACGGCAAGCCTATGAGAGAACACCTCAAGTTTGCGCTTTCATGGTGGCATACAATGGGCGGCGACGGCACCGATATGTTCGGCTGCGGCACAGCTGACAAGACCTGGGGCGAATCCGACAGCGTTGCAAGAGCAAAGGCAAAGGTCAACGCTGCTTTCGAGATCATGGATAAGCTTTCTATCGACTATTTCTGCTGGCATGACCGTGACCTCTCACCCGAGTATGGCTCACTCGCAGAAACAAACGCAAAGTTTGACGAGATCGTTGACTATGTTGCTGAAATGATGAAGCTGAACCCTTCAAAGAAGCTCCTCTGGGGCACAGCAAAGTGCTTCGATCACCCTCGTTATATGCACGGCGCAGGCACATCTCCTTCCGCTGATGTTTTCGCTTATGCAGCTGCACAGATCAAGAAGGCTATCGACGCTACCGTTAAGCTCGGCGGTCAGGGCTACGTTTTCTGGGGCGGCCGTGAAGGCTACGAAACTCTCCTGAACACAAATATGGGACTTGAACTTGACAACATGGCTCGTCTTATGAAAATGGCTGTTGAATATGCGCGTTCTATCGGCTACAAGGGCGACTTCTACATCGAACCCAAGCCGAAGGAGCCAACAAAGCACCAGTATGACTTCGATACAGCAACAGTTCTCGGCTTCCTCCGCAAGTACGGTCTTGACAAGGATT
>JBJEQL010000155.1:0-3433 GCA_051881735.1 Oscillospiraceae bacterium | reverse complement strand
GTATATGCCCTCCCGGAACTGTAAGAAAATGCACCGTCCGCAGAGATATTCCCGGCTCAAATGCTTTTGTACCGTCTGTGGTGGGACTTATTATTGCAGGTGAGGTCATAAAGGATATTACCCATGATCTGACCGAAAGGAACGATTGATATGTCTATAAAAGAAATAGCGGAAAAGGTCGGAGTTTCGGTATCAACCGTATCGAGAGTGCTGAGCAAGCCCGACTACAGATGCTCCTCAAAGGAGCTTCGTGAGCAAATATTCGCTGCCGCAAGAGAAATGAACTATGTTCCCAATGAATCAGCCAAAATTCTTCGTTCGGGCGAAAACAAAAGATCTGACCCTTTTCGGTTGTGCATACTCGTGACAAGGACTGACAACTCCGATACAGACCCGTTTTTTAACGAGCTTATCGGGCTTATCCGAACCGAAATAAATAAAAATATGTGTATGCTTATGCGGATATGGTATCGTCCCGAGTTTTCCGATGAGGGAAAATGCTCTGCTTTGAACATAAAGCAGGCTGTGAAGGAACTGTACAGCGAAGAAAGCACCGATGGTATGATAATTGTTGGAAAATGCTGTCCTCAAGTGATAAAACAGCTGAAAATACAATGGAAAAACATCGTTTCCGTAAATCGCAACTCCACAAATTATGAAATTGACGAGGTGCTTTGCGACGGTCGAAAGATCGCATCGAGCGCAGTGGAGCATCTTATCCGTCTTGGCCACAGAAAGATAGCCTATGTCGGAGAATGTCACAACGAATCCCGTTTTAAAGGCTTTCAGGAAACACTTCTGAAATACAATATTGATACCGATATCGACCATATCATACAGACGAATATCTCCGAAAACGGCGGCTATTCTGCAATGGAAAAAATCATTCAGATGCAGAGCCGACCAACGGGAATTTACTGTGCAAATGACATTATTGCCATTGGAATGCTAAAGGCACTAAGCAAGTATAGAAACAGATATTATAATCCCTCAATAATTTCCAGTGATGATATTGCAGAGGCAAGATATACTAAGCCCATGCTTACAACAATAAGCCTTCCAAAGGAAGAAATGGCAAAATTCACGGTATATCTTCTGCTTGACAGACTTAACGGAGGTCACAAGTCTGTGGCACGCATGGAGCTGGAGAGCAGCCTTGTCGTCCGAAGCAGCTGCTCACCTATGAATAGTACGGATAATATCGAATATTATATTTGAGAAGATTTGTGAGCATCAAAGAGCAAAGGATCATATAAATTATACTAAGGAAACGCTGATATTGCTGCGGCAAATACGTTTCTGCCGTTTTTTTAAATGTCCTCAAAGGAGTAAACTCGTACATTTTTCAAAACGGCGAAACGAACGCTGCGCTTTAATCAGCGATTCCAAAATTATAGCTATAAAATCCAGTCCGTAAATATTCAAAGAATACCGTAAAAAAAGGGAGCAGCGGATTAATGCTACTCCCACAACTTTTATTTTTATCACAGTATTCATTTCCGGAGAATTATTTGCACAGCATTTTCAGATGATTGCCTGCATTTTTTTTGTTATTAAACTGCCAAGGTTTTCAATTCTGGGCTGACAGTGCTTAAAGAATATTTTGTAAGCCTCACAAAGATGATTTACGCCTAAATGTCCGTCAGGATAGGTATCTCTCCATCGTCTGCAGCCCCCTCTGCACAGACTATAATACTTACATTCCAGACATTCATGCGGCTTTTCAAGTGACATTTTCATAAATCGCTGTGATTTTTCGCTTTCATAAAGCGTTTCGAACCCGTCGTTTATTGTGCCAAGCATCCACTCATCTGTTGCATAGAAATCACACGGATAAACATTTCCGTTTCCTTCAACCACAAAATAGGTTGTACATTTTCCACACATACCGCACTCCTCGGGTGCATATCCTGCTGCTATATGAGCATAGTTTGAGAACATACGTATATCAACATCGTTTCCGGTCATAAAATCCTTGTACCACAGATCAAAAAGCGTGCATAAAAATTTTCCGTATGCTTTAGGTGTCAGCGAATATTCGGAGGGTTCGCTCACATTTGCGTCAAGACATGGGATAAACTGCATATAGCGGAATTTCTTCTGTCGGAAATAATTATAAATTCCTGATATCTTTTCGGCTGTCATACTTGTAACAACGCTTACGATATTGTACTCTACACCATATTTGTCAAATAGCTTTACAGTTTCATTAAGCATATCAAAGGTTCCGTTCCCGCTTCTGTCGATCCTGCAATAATTATGTATATGCCTGGGGCCGTCTAAAGAAAGCCCCACAAGGAAATGATTTTCTTTGAAAAACTGTGCCCATTCCTCATTTATAAGTGTGCCATTTGTCTGAATGGTATTTTCTATTACAAGTCTTTTGGTGTTGTATTTTTTCTGAAGCTCCACTGCTTTCCTGAAAAAATCAATACCTGCAAGCGTAGGTTCTCCGCCCTGAAATGCAAATGAAACAAATCTGTCGGCATAATTTATTGCTTCCTTTACAAGTGTTTCAAGACAGTCATGGCTCATTATTCCAAAGCTCATCTGTTCTCTTGATTCGGCAATTGTGTGATAAAAGCAGTACTTGCATTCTATATTGCATAGGCTGGAGGCGGGCTTGATAAGGATACTCACAGAGTTCATTTTATCATCCTTTCAAAAAATACAGAAGGAAGCAGCATAAATTTTCTGCTTCCTTCTAATTTTACTTCATAATCAGCATATTGTCAATATCATCAGTCTATTTCATTGAACTGATTGAGGACTTCATCTCTTTTTGCAATTACTGATGCCGCATCAAAACGCACACGTTTTATCTCATTGGGATAAACAAACGGAAGTTTGATGTCGTCAAGCACTGCAGATGCACCGCCGTCCTTTATGAATGCGTGGGTTTCCATCATCATGATAAATCCGTCGATCGTGGCAGTATCTTTCAGCTCACCGTTTACATAAAGCTCAGCCTTTGCAGTCTTTCTGTCATCGGCATAAATGAACTTTACATTTACTTTGATATTGCCTTCGGGGAGGACATCTGATTGTGCTCTGAAAACTCTTTCTCTGTGGAAGTTATAGCCATATATGACCTTGTTGTCCTTGACGTAAAGGATATATCCGCCGAATCTGTTTCCGGAGGAGAGTATGATTCCCTCATCTGTGCTGTGGTGATCAAATTCTGCAGTTATCATATGGTTTCTTGCTCCGATATGTATTGCAAACTGTGTGATATCGATTGGGAAAAGAATGTTCCTGTATTCATAATGCTGGGGCTTGATAAAGAATTCGCTTGTACCTACAGCACCTGCGATCTCTTCTGCAGTTTTGGTAAGATACGGACCGTCGCCAAGAGGAAGAACACCGTATTTTCCTGCTTCGGATGGACAATTTATGCGGAACATTGAAAACACATAAAACGAATAGAACATAC
>JBJEQL010000154.1:0-3435 GCA_051881735.1 Oscillospiraceae bacterium | reverse complement strand
CAATTCCGCAAGTATTGACATACTCGTTAAATTCTTTCTCTTTTTGCGGTCTTATTCGTAAGCGTTCCTCTACAAGTTCAAACTCATCAACATTCCGTGCTTTTCCTTTTGTATCAAAAAATTCCGTAAGTGCATTGTTAAGCTCTGTATGATATTTTTCTTCTTGTTTTTCATACTGATGTAATGCCGTTTCCATTTGAAGAATATGCTTTTTCAGTTCCGCAACCTCACTGCTATTCTCGCAGTTCAGCTTATTAATAAGTAAACTTTTCTCTGTTTTTAATTCCTCGATTTCTTCGGTCTGAGTAATTAAAATTTTTGCAAGTTCACGCTGTTTCGGAATATTCAGAACAGATGTAGCTTTCTTTTGCTCCGCTGTTGTCTTTTTATCTTTGACCTTTGCCTTAAGTCTTGATAAAATATTCTCATATTTTTGTATATTGTCGGCAGTTGTCTTTATCTTATCGCCAACAGCTTCTTTTCTGTAACGTGAGTGAAGCATATGATATGCGGCAATCATTATATTTTTACGCATAGTTTCAAGTGTGTCTGCAAGTTTTGGAAGTGTATCAATAACAGCCTGTGCAAATTTCTTGACACTTTCCTTTAGTTCACGGAGCAGTTTGTTGTATGCTTTAATCTGCCTGTTGATTTCGCACCGTTCAGATGCAAAGCCTTTCTTTTCTATCATACGGGCGGAAACACCCTCGTGAATTGTAGGTTGCTCGTCAATCCCTCTGTCGGAATTACTGCGGTGGTCAATACGGCTTTCGGATTTTGCAATTTCAAGATATTTGTTTGAAATATCTGCCCAATTTTTACGCCATATCTGTAGTTGTTCCTCGCTGTTCCAGCGTTCCGATATAGGGTTTTGTCTGCCGTAGCGTGTGCTTTTAGGATATTTTGAAGCACGCTCATATCCGTATTGCTTGGCTTCAGAAGGCGGCATATATACTTTCTTTTTGCCGACAAGATACTGGTATTGTTTTTCCCAACCATCAGCCTGTGCGGTCTTAAACTCCGCAGATGTAAAGCCCCGTTCTTCACCGTTTTTAATGCACAGATATTCTTTTTCGGTCTTGCTCTGCCACTTGCCGTTTTCGTCAAGCGGTCTGACCGTAAGCATAATATGTGCGTGTGGATTGTGTCCGTCCGTATCGTGAATACATACATCTGCGCACATTCCGTCATTTACGAAATTATCTTTTACAAACTCTGTTATTAAAGATATATTTTGTTCTCGATTTAATTCAATAGGTAGGGCAACAACCAATTCTCTTGCAAGTCTGCTGTCCTTTGTCTTTTCCGCTTCTTCAACAGCGTTCCACAAAACACTCCTGTCCGCCCATTCCGGCGGTGCTTGCGGCGGTAGTAAAACTTGCTCATATACAAGTCCTTGTTTTCTTGTGTAATCGTGCTGTATTCCGTCATAATCATTGTATATGCGAGAGCAACTCATATAAGCAGAAGCTGCAACGGCAGAACGCCCGACACCTCGGCTTATGACCTTTGCTTCCAAGTGGTAAATTGCCATAGCGATTTCCTCCTTTCCGTCTGCCGTGCAGACTGTTTTTGTTTCTTTTTCTAAAATAGGGTAGACGGAGGGCATTAGCCCTCCACCTCCCGTTGCACCGTACGTACGGGTCTCGTATACGGCGCTACATAACTGTAGATGTTACTGCAATTTACTGAGATAGTATTCAAGTGGATTGACTAATCCGTGTCGTTTCCTCTTCTCATTCGGAAGTGCCAGTACGCTCGGTGACAACAGATAATTGACTACATTCATTCCGCATTGTCTGTATAACCCTAACCGTGTGTTTGCCACTTTATATATATCTTCATCCGGTATATTACATTTGAATATCCTATTCAAACGCTGCAGATTGATATATATTCTCTTCGGCTTCTTCCACTGCTTGATTATTACAACTCTTACCTTATGCCTTAGCCATTGTCCGAATTTATCCATGAATTGCTTCATGTTTCCTATACTATAATAGTTTATCCAGCCTCTGACTATTTGATTGAGCTTTATGAATGTGTTTCTCAATGGTCTCGCCGCCGCTCTCTTCCTTACAAGCTCAGCCCTGCATTTCGCATACAGTCTTGCTTTTCGGTCTTTTAGCGGTTTACACTGCCATCCTTGCGTACTTTTCCAATATCCAAAACCCAGAAATGCTCCTCCTGTCGGTCTTGTTATTTTGGTCTTGCTCGCATTTACCTTTAAGAATAGTTTCCTTTCAAGCCAACTTGTTACCGATTTCATCACTCGTTCCGCTGCTTTCTCACTTTTTACGAATATGTTGCAGTCATCTGCATACCTTACAAATTTTAATCCTCTGCTTTCAAGCTCTTTATCAAATTTGTCGAGGTATATATTCGAAATTATTGGACTTAAGCAGCCACCTTGCGGTGCTCCTTGCTCCGTCGGGCTTACAAGTCCGTCTTCCATTACTCCCGCCTGCAGGTATGACCTTATCAGATGGAGTATTTCCGACTCGTTGACTTGCTCTCTCAGTATTGAAATTAATTTGTCATGATTTATCGTGTCGAAATATTTCTCTATGTCAAGGTCTATTATCCATTCATAGCCTTCATTCAGATATTCAAGTGCTTTCTTCATAGCTCCGTGACCATCTCTGTTAGGTCTGAAGCCGTATGAATTATCACTGAATATTGACTCGTATTTCCACATTAACTGCTGTGATACCGCCTGTTGTATGACTCTGTCTACTACTGTCGGTATACCAAGCGGTCTTTGCTTACCGTTTGGCTTTGGTATATATACCCTTCTGACCGGCTGCGGCTTATACTTCTTCGCTTTTATCTGTGAACAGATTTCTCTGCCATGTTCATAGAAGTATTTGTTAAGCTCATCCACAGGCATTTTGTCAACACCTGCCGCACCTTTGTTTCGCCTAACTGCCTTGATTGCAGCCTTGATATTTTCTTCACTTAATATCTTATCAATTAATCTCATTGCTGCTCCTCCTTCTGTTTGTAGATTTATTCGGAATTATCCACCGTCCTTTTGCCGTCAAGGGTTACGCTCCCTTGCTTTAGGCATATCTCCGATTTCTGACTGTCCGAACATTGCTTACAGTGACTCGCACTACAGTTACATTAGGTCCTTTGATACATCGGTGTCTGTATCTACTATGACCTCAGCTGACCCCCGCTCGTAAACTTTTTATCGCACATATCTCTCGATATGCCGAACGGGTCTCTCGGGGTAAGACACATATCTTTCGCTCCACAACCTCTTGATTTACTGTCTTGGTTTTACGTTTACCTTTCGGACTTCGGTTTGTTCAGCAACCTTATCCACCATTTAGCCTTATATCAAGTTTCTGTTCGTAGGCTCAAGAGCTTTGCTACACCGCTTCCTCCCCCTTTAACATTGCTGTTAAAGGCTTGCGGTTCACTACGCTT
>JBJEQL010000153.1:0-3442 GCA_051881735.1 Oscillospiraceae bacterium | reverse complement strand
CTGAGCCGTCTTCCGTCCGCCGCCAGATAATAAAATCTCAGGCTGTCTTTGTCTTTATCTATTATGTCTGATAATTCCTGCTTGACCTCACGGCATTTTGCAGCGTCCATCACGCATTCAAACACGGAATTCTGCACTCTGACTCCGTAATTTACACACTTTTTCGCCACTTTTCCAAGCCGTCTGCGCCCCTCTTTGGTTTCGGTATTCACATCGTATGTGATAAGCACCATCATAAAACATCACTTCCACATAAACACAGGATAGCTGTCCAGGTCGCCTCTTATACATCTTGCAAGCAGCAGTGCTTGAACATAAGGAAGCAATCCCCTTTCAACCTTTTCATTCAAAAACGGATGCTTTATTTCCTCATATTTATAACTCTGCCACATACTCAGAAAATTCTTTCGTGCATTATCCGTAAGCAGAACTGCACCGTCCTCTCGCTTTTCAAAATCTGCCCGAGAAACCGACCTTTTATTGATAAGATTAAGCACAAATCTATCGCATATAACTGCACGGAATTCTTCCACCAGGTCAAGCGCCAACGAACGCCTTCCGGGACGGTCAGTATGCATAAATCCAACATAAGGGTCAAGCCCGACAGCTTCAAGTGCGTCCGAACACATTCCCGTCATCAGCGAATATGCAAATGACAGCAGAGCATTTACATTATCAAGCGGCGGACGCTTATTCCTTTCATGAAAGAAAAACTCATCTTTCTGCTGAAGTATCATATCATCAAAAACAGAAAAATATACCGATGCAGCTTCTCCCTCAATGCCCCTAAGCTCGTCAATACTTTTGGCATTCAAGGCATTTCGTGCCGACCTTTGCAGGAATTCCGATTTTTGTCTGAATTTATCCGTATCAATTTTCAGGCTGTGATCTCGAATTGTCCGTTCCACAGAATAACGGCTGTTGAAAATCTTCCCTGCTATCATATTTGAGGCTATTTTCAGACTTTCTTCGGTATTGTCAGCAAGCCTGAACTGCTGGCGGCGAAGCAGAACATTTCCGCTCACGCTCCCCTCTGCACGGCAGAGAAACCGCCCCGACCTGCTCATAAAGGAAAGTGAAACGCCTTCCTCAACGCACTTTCCCATAAGCGCAGGACTTGCACCGTTTGAGCCGAACAATACTATCCCGTCAAGATTGTGAAGCGGCACACGACCTATCTCCGTATCCTTTTCGTTTATGACAATATTTTCACCGTCCAGCGACATATACCGTCCGGGAACGGTCACATACAGCGTATTAAGCAATTTTTTCATTTCCGTTCCTCCGAATCAAGCATATTGCGGATATATTCCGCTGCCAACCTGTCCGAGCATAGAACAGGAAGACAAATATCTTTAAGCGAACAAGCATTGCATGATTTTGTACGTTTGACCTTCGGAGTGCTCCGAGAGCGATACAGTCTGTGCATTTCCTCAATAACGCTCTCGGTCCTGCGCCTTATTTCGTCATCAAACTCGACCTTCAAACGCCTGCGTGTTTCGCCATAAAAAAGATATCCGAACGGTATCTCACAGCAAAGCATCTCTTCAAGGCACATTGCCTGTGCCGCAAGCTGCATTTTATCGCAATCATCCTCTTTAGGTTCGCCTCTTTTATATTCAACAGGAGTAACGGAGTATCTTCCGTCCCGACCGAAAAGCTCCGTACCATTTGGAGATAGCCTGAACTCAACAGCGTCACACTCTCCGCTTATTCCAAGTCGCGGAGAAGATACCGCCATTCCTCTTGCAACAATAAGGTCCTTCCTTTTTTCGTTAAAACTGTTGTCATGAACATTTCTGTGCATTATCCTGCCGTCAACAGTACGATAGTTTTCACTCCATTGCTGCTCAATATGTATAAGCGCCCATTGTCGTCGGCAGAAAACAAAGTGCTGTATCCCCGAAAGCAGCAGATATTCATCCTCGCTGTACATCTTACATCAAGTCGATAACTTCAGGCTCAACTCCGTCAAGCTTATCCAACGTGATATCATAATCATAGAACGAAGTCGGCTTTTTAACTCCGTCTTTAAGGTCAATATGAAGTGAACGACGTACTTTTGCAGTTGAATTCTTCGGAGTTTTGCAGTCGTGCTTCCACCAGTAAAGGCGACAAACTTCCATGCTTCCCTCAGGACGTGCGGAAGAAGAGTCATTGTCAAAAAGAGTCATAAGAGCTTGCTTTATCTTCTCGGCGTCCTCATCGGAAAAACCTGTCTTTTCGGCAAGCTGACAGTTGATGCTGCCGTGAATAACATACATTCCGAAATCAACTCTGTGCTTCATTCCCATTGTATCGGAAGCTTTTCCCTCTTTGCCGCCCTCGCTGTTTACGCTCTTTGTTATCTGCATACTTACAACGTCAACAGGGGAAGCGCTTACCGCCTGACATATTGAAACCGGACCTCTTACGCCAACTGAAACTACGTCATTTTTGAACGCAAAAACCTGTCCGAAACTTCTTACGTCTATCCATTCTGCGCAAGCAGCTTTTGCATACTCTTCACGGTCGGTGTTCTTTCCGTTGTTGACTGCTTTAAGCGCAGCACAGTTTTCTGCACGATTTCTAAGGCTGTCACAACCGTCATCACATCTGTCATCCGATTGAACGAAGATTTTCTCTCCCATATCCTGCAGGCGGTTTCTTATCTTTCTTTTAATGCAGACATCGGAAATCTCGCCAAAACCGTCAAAGCTTATTCTCGGACGGTTTCCGTCAAGCGGATCGCCGTTAGGGTTAGCGCCGTTAGCTGTGATTATAAGTGAAAAATCGATCTTATTCTGTAATGTACTCATAATTAGTTCTCCTCATTTCCGTTAGTTTCGTTTTTATCCGATGTGTATATCTTGTTCATAAAATGCGAATATCCGAGCAGATAAGCAGGTTCGAGCGGCGAATCATCGTTGAACTCAGCCATTGTCATTTTGCCCATTATCTCCTGTATAAGCTTTTCATAGCGTATGCTTTTTGCACCGAGCTTGTTTATGTACGGCAGCAGACGTTCCTCGATGACCTTCCATGTTCTGCAGGGGTGAGCGGAAAATGAATTCCAGTAGCGCCTTGCATTTGTTATACGCTTTCCCCTGTCATCCTTATCGTAAGCCGAGCTTTCCGCAGCATCCGCCACAGCCAGCAGACAGCCGTAAAGATAGCTTCTGTCTGTTTCATTTGGATCGTATCCCATAGCAATTATTCCTCCGTTTTTCAGATCATATTTTCTTATCATACCGCAGGCTGTTTCCAGAACCGTGCGGTGGCTATACGAGTTGTTATATGCAAGCGGATTTGACGCCTTTCGGTAAAGTGCGGAAACAATGTCCTTCGGTATCGGCCTGCGCTCCGTTACGCAGGGTATCAGCCTTAGTACGGTTTCGCTCATAAGCCCCGGCTTGCATTCTAACCTGTCGCCCTGCTCCGTTCCGAAAGCACATCTTGCGAT
>JBJEQL010000152.1:0-3454 GCA_051881735.1 Oscillospiraceae bacterium | reverse complement strand
TCCGAGAATTTATGTAAAATTGCCTTGCGCTTTATAAAAAGCAGAACGACAAAATACAAAACTGTAATTATCGGAACGCAGAGCAGCACCGTCATAGCGATAAGCACATCTGCCGCATTCTCCTCTGTGATCCGCGCCGCATTCTCCCAGTAGGGATATACGACCGCTTTGTCAACGACCGCCCTCTTGCCGCCGTCAAACGCCGCCTTGAAAATGTTTGTTATCGAATACCGTCCGGAGTTCACAACTAAAGTATATTCCTCTTCGGGAACACTCAACACCTCGGTCATCATCGTCTTCGCAAGTCCCTTTACCGGACTGGGAAGGACCGCTTCATAGCAGGTTATCTCCGGTGCTTCCTGTATAAGCTTTATGCCGCCGTAGGAAATATACATATACGGCTTTGAACCGAGCAGATATTGTGAAGCCTTGTCTTGTTCAGCCTTTACAACTCCGGCAACGTTATAGATCTTTCCTCCGATGCTGACCGCCATGCCCGAAACATTGCTCGAACCGAAAAGCTGCCATGCAAGCGTTTCGTCTATAACAACTCTGTCCTGCATGAGATCATCGTCCGAATAATAGCAG
Organism: Oscillospiraceae bacterium; assembly: GCA_051881735.1. GTDB lineage: Bacteria > Bacillota > Clostridia > Oscillospirales > Ruminococcaceae > UMGS363. The sequence continues at coordinate 2,866 of JBJEQL010000152.1, read as the reverse complement.
CCGGAAAGCAGCTCCAGCGGATGAAACATGAAATAATCTCCGCCTGTTACAATTGCGTTCGCTTCAACATTCGGAGCGTAGCTTTCACTCATCGTCGTGATATTAAGCTTCATCTCCGAACAGGAAAAACCGTCGAAATATATCCTTGCGCCCTCTTTTTCCGCCGCAAGAGAATTTTCGGTCAGTTTTTTATCTAAATCGGCTCTCATACGCCGCACTTCGTTCAGATCAAACCCCGAACCGTCGCTGATAAAGACCGAGAGCTGGTCGAATCTGCTGTCGTCTGCGCCCTGCCAGCCGCTTACAGCATTCTGTGACGCAAGCCGCCCGGCAATGCCTGCAAAAACAATGTACAGACAGATCAAAGCAACGATACAAGCCGCATTTAAAGCGCCAAGGATAATATAAAGTAACTTTTTTGTAGGATTCGTTCCTGCTCCCTCCTTTCGCCAAAAACAATATCCGCACTTTATCCGTTGTCAACAAGGCGAACCTGATCGCCTGCGTTGATCGGCTTGGTCGATGTCGAGATTATGTAATCACTCTGCAAAACGCCTGTTACAGCCGTGTTCACTCCGTCCGAAGCAAGAACGGTTATATCCGCACGCTTTGCAATGTAGCGATTGCCGAGCGGACTGCTCTTTGCAACGACCGTGAGGACGAACTTTCCGTTTGAATCCTCTTTTATCGCATTGTTGGGGATAATACATTCGTATGGCTGACCCTTTCCGCCAAGAACGAGCTGCAGCGACTGACCCGGAGTAACATCTCCGGTTATATCGAATACGAGCAGCTTGTTCTGTGAGCTTGAAGGATCCGACTTTATCTGAGCAAGCTTTGCCTGTGCGTCGCCGCCCCAGAAATACTGTATATCTGCAAGGTCGCCGATCTTGACCTTTTTCGCCTGATCTATTGTTACCGAGAAGCTTGCGGTATATCCCTTTTCGACCATTTCTATCGAAGCTATCTCTGAACCCGATTCAACAGTTTCGCCTGCAACGACCTTTATCGAACTGATAATACCTGCGACCTGAGCGGTGATCTCACCGCCTGCAGCGTCCGATTTTATCTCGTTCACTTTTTCTTCAAGCCGCTTTATCTCGTTCTGCATAGCTTCGATATCTACGCTGTTCTTTCCTGCTTCAACAAGATCCTTTTCCTGCGTCTGCTTGAGTTCAAGCTTTTTGCGTTCGAGAGAGCGTTCGCTGTCTTCGATCTGTTCGATAAGCTTCAGATCGGCATCCGACTGTTCCTGCTTCGATTTTGCTTCATCAAGCTCAGAAGTGTTTTTCTCCGCCTGAGCCTTCAAGGTCTTCTTTGAAGCGTTAAGCTTCTTGCTGACCTCTATTTTCTGCAGATTAAGTTCGTTTTCCGCTTTTGTAAAGCTGTTTGTGAATGTCTTCTGATTTGACGTTGCAACATCCAGCTTCTGACGTGTGAGATTGCTCGTAACCTGTTCGCTGTAAAGTGCGGAAAGTTCGGCTTGTGCCTGGTTCAGGTCTGCTTGTGTTTCGCTTATGCTCTGATTTATGCTGATAATATCGGCATTAACATCAAAAAACGCCGTCAAATATCTCTCCTGCAGAGCTGAAAGCTGAGATTCAAGCTTGGATATCTCATTCTGCTTGTTGTAAATATCTTCGTTTGTGATCTCTTTGTCAAATTCCTTTGTGATCTGTTCGACCTGTTTGTCGTATTCTTCTTTTTTCGCCTTGTATTTGACAACGGATGCGTAAAGCGGTGAAAGCTTGCTGCTATACTCCGTATCAAGTGATTCATAATCATCTGAACTAAGCGCAGTCAGCTGCTCATCAATATGTGTAAGCTGGCTTTCGATCTCTTTTCCCTGCTTTGTCAGCGTATCGACCTCTTCGTTCAACTTTTTCAGCTCATCGGCTTTTTTGCGGTAATCATTGCTGCCGCCGAGGTCCGTTTTCATACGCTCGATATCCTCTTCAAGCTCTTTTATGTCAAGTTCTGCCGAGGAATAGTCTGTTCCAATATCCATGAGCGACTTGCGGTATTCATTCTGCTTCTGCTCAAGCTCGATCTCAGCAGCTTCAAGGTCGGGGCTTTCTCCCTCTTCAAATTTCAGCAGCACCTGTCCCTTTTCAACGGTATCGCCCTGCTTGACTTCAACAGAGTTTATGACTCTTGAAGAACCGCTGAACTTCACCTCGTACTGCTGCGCAGATTCAACTGTGACCGTTCCTCTTATCTGCTCGGAAAGGCTGCCGCTTTGAACATATTTTGCGGAAACCTCCGGCAGAGAATAATTCATTATCGTGTTGGAGAAAAACGTCAGCAGAAGCATGATCGTAAGAAAAATTATCGCCGCCGTTTTTACCCATTCACGTCTTTTATTTTCCATGTATAAACCTCCATTATCCTTTTATGCCGCCCGAGTATGCAATGCCCTCAACAAGATAATCCTCGCCGTAAAGGAACATCAGCAGCGTAGGTATCATATAGATAGTCGCAACAGCAAATGCAAGTCCGATCTCCCCCGAATTTATTCTTGAAAGGAATACCGAGAGCGGATATAGGTTCTCGTCCGAAAGAAGTATGAGCGGCTGTTCGACCATATTCCAGTAGTCGATAAAAACAAGTATTATCACCGAGTAGATAACACTCTTGCAAAGTGGAAGCGCAATATGCCAAAATATCTGCATCTCGCCTGCGCCGTCAAGCTTTGCCGCCTCGATGAGCGATATGGGTATCCTGCGCATCACCTTAGTTAGAATGAACACCGAGTAAGGCGTGAAAACCGCAGGAAGAATTATTGCCCAGCGTGTGTTGAGTATGCCGAGTGCGTCCGAAACAAGGTAGTTCGGAACAAGCGTTACCTGATACGGCATCATCATTA
>JBJEQL010000151.1:0-3458 GCA_051881735.1 Oscillospiraceae bacterium | reverse complement strand
CATTTCTATTCTTCCTCCTTAGCTGAACATTCCCGAGAAGCCCATAAAGCTTACGGAAACGATTGACGCAGCGATAAGTGTTGCAGGAACGCCTTTGAACATTTCAGGGGTATCTGCAGCGTTTACTCTCTGGCGCACTCCGCTGAAGATAACGAGTGCAAGAGTAAATCCAAGACCTGCGCCGACTGCATTAACAATAGACTGACCGAGGTTATAGCTGTTGTCGATGTTAAGAATAGTAACGCCGAGGACTGCGCAGTTCGTAGTAATGAGCGGCAGGAAAACGCCGAGAGTCTTATAAAGCGGCGGAACAGCTTTCTTCAAGAACATTTCAACTATCTGAACGAAAAGTGCGATTATAAGGATAAATGCGACAGTTTTCAGATATGTCAGTTCAAGCGGAACAAGGATAAGTGTATAGATAGGGTATGTCACAAGCGTTGCGCAAGCCATAACGAAGGTTACGGCAGCACCCATTCCGACTGCGCTGTCAAATTTCTTTGAAACTCCGAGGAATGGGCAGATACCCATGAACTTTGAAAGAACGAAGTTGTCAACGAGCATTGCGCTTAAAAGAATTACAAGCATTGATTTCATCAGTCGTTTCCTCCTTCATCCTTTTTATTGTAAGACGGGCAGCTTGCAGCATTCGGGCAGCCTGCGCAGCCGAGTTCCTGCGGAGGAGCTTTCTTTGCAAGCTTGTTTACAACTGCGATGATAACGCCGAGTGCGAAGAAGCCGCCTGCAGGCATGATAAATACCGTCATTGTAACGGGGAGGTGGAGGTCGATGCCGAACCACTGACCCGAACCGAGTATCTCACGGACGCTTCCCATGAGGAAAAGAGCAATGGTAAAGCCGATACCGTTTCCAAGACCGTCAAGAATGGATCTCCACGGGTTGTTTTTTGAAGCGAATGCTTCTGCACGGCCGAGGATAATGCAGTTAACGGTGATAAGTGAAAGGAAAAGTCCGAGGCTGTCGTAAAGTGCAGGAATATAGCCTTTGAGAAGGAATTCAATGAGCGTTACGAAGCTTGCGATAACAACGATAAAGCAGGGAAGACGTACAGCCTTCGGGATAATATTTTTAAGCAGGGAGATAACAAGGTTGGAGCAGACGAGAACGAACGTGGTCGCAAGTCCCATGCCTATGCCGTTTGAAGCCATTGTGGTAACGGCGAGAGTAGGACACATACCGAGCAGAGTTACGAAAACAGGGTTTTCCTTTATGATACCCTTGACAAGCTCGAAAGTGCCGCTTTTTTTATTCTCACTCACTTACGGTCACTCCTTCCATTTCATTATAAGCGTTCAGAGCGATCGTAACGGCTCTGTTCATACCATTTGAAGAGAATGTTGCGCCTGTTACAGCGTCAAGTTCAAATGTATCGCTGACGGGAGCGGATTCTGCAGCCGATTTGAGTTCTGCGATCTCGCTGTCGCTGCCCCAGACGAATTTCTTGGGTGAATTGTCTTCTTGGGCAGCCTTAGGGAGCTTGTCGAATGTAAGTCCCTTGAACTGGTCACGGAATTCGGGGTTCTGGACCTTTGTGCCAAGACCGGGAGTTTCGCCGATCGAAAGGATAGAAACGCCGGAAACTGTTCCGCTTGCGTCCATTCCTACAAGAACATGAAGACCGCCGCTTGAATAGCCGTCTGTGGTGATCTCAAATGCTCTGTTGCCGTTTTCATCGGCAAGAACGCAGGTAACTCCTTCGGGAGCGTAGATAGCGCCGTTTTCATCGGTTTTCATTGTGAAGCCGTCCGAAACGCCGTATATCTCGGTAAGTCCTGCGGTCATTTCTTCTGTGATAACGCCGGTGTTGTCAACATAAGTCGCCTCATACGCAAGAACGAGAAGCGCACAAGCGATAAGGCATATCAGAGTAAGTACGAGTGAAGGCTGGATTTTTTCTTTAAACATTACTTAGCAGCCTCCTTTACAGTTTTTTTGCACCGAGCGGCTTTGTTCTGCAAAGCTTGTCGATGTAAGGTGTCAAAAGGTTCATGAGGAGTATCGAGAATGAAACGCCCTCAGGGAATGAACCGAACTGACGGATAACGAATGTGATGATAGCGCAGCCTGTACCGAAAACTATCTTGCCCTTTGTTGTGAGCGGAGTTGTTGCATAGTCGGTCGCCATGAAGAATGCGCCGATCATAAGTCCGCCTGCGAGGAGCTGGTAAACGGTAACGGTAAGACTGCCTGTGTAGATAAGTGTAAGTACACCGAAAACGCCGATGAAAGCTATCGGAGTTGCCGGAGAGATGATCTTCGTTGCGATAAGGAAGATTCCGCCGATGATGAGTGCAAGTGCGCAGGTCTCACCGATACATCCGCCTGTTTTGCCGAGGAGCATATCTCGGAATGTGAAGGGAGCAACCATTGCAGAGCCGTTGTCAAGCCATGCTGCAGCAAGAGGTGTAGCGCCTGTTGCTGTATCAAAAGGAAGTACCCAGTTTGTCATCTGCGATGAGAATGAAACCATAAGCACGATTCTTGCAGCGATAGCAGGGTTTGCAAAGTTCTGGCCGATGCCGCCGAAAAGCTGCTTTACGATAACGATAGCAAAGAAGCTGCCGATGAGCGGAACATAGAACGGAACAGTCGCAGGAAGATTCATTCCGAGCAGAAGTCCTGTTACAACTGCGGAAAGGTCGGAAATGGTCTGCTGTTTTTTTGTTACAACAGCGAAAAGCGCTTCAAAGGCAACGCAGTATGCAATGCATTGAATAAGAACGAGCGCAGCCTTTAAGCCGAAATAAACGCAGCCCATAACAGCTGCAGGCAGCAGAGCGATGATAACCATGAACATTATCTTCTGCGTAGTAAGTCCGGCACTTCTGTGAGGTGACGGAGAAACTCTTAAACCTGTCATAATATTCTCCTTTCTCACTTCTTAGGCGCAGGGCGAGGCAAAAGGCCCTTTGCAAGCTGATTTGATTCTGCGATCGGTTTGTGCGCAGGACAGATATACGAGCAGCATCCGCAGTTCATGCAGAGTGATACTTTAAGCTCTTGTAAAGCTTCAACGTCCTTTGACTTATATGCACGGAGCAGGAGGTTCGGCATAAGGTTCATAGGACATACTTTGATGCAGTTTCCGCAGCGGATACAAGCGGTTTCCTTTTCTTCCTTGACATCGTTGAAAGCAAGGATAGCGTTTGTCGTTTTAAGGATAGGCTGGTCGGTATCATAAACAGGGAATCCCATCATAGGGCCGCCGTAAAGAACCTTTTTAGGTGCTTCTGCGCCGCCGTATTCGAGAATTTCGGAAATCTTTGTACCGATAGGAACGAAATAGTTACCGTTGTTCTTTGTTATAGCGTCGCCGTCAAGCGTGATACGCTTTGAAACGAGCGGCATACCCGTTTTGCAGTAGGTGCTTACGAAAGCCGCTGAGGAAACGTTCATTACCATAACGCCCTGATTTGCAGGAAGTTCGCCCTCTTCAA
>JBJEQL010000150.1:0-3461 GCA_051881735.1 Oscillospiraceae bacterium | reverse complement strand
ATTAAACGTTTTATGCTGTCAGCTTTGCCGAATTTTTCATCAAATGACACCACAACGCCGTTTATAAACTGTTTTTCCTCCGATTCTTCAAACTTGACGGGAGCATGAAAACGCTGCTTTTTTATCGCAAGCTCGCTCTTTACGCCGAGGACGGAAAGCTCTGCGCCGCACATTCCTGCGTCGGTGATATACGCTGTCTTTTTAGGGAGAATTATCTCATCGGCGGTCTGAACATGGGTATGCGTGCCGAAAACTGCGGTAACTCTGCCGTCAAGGTACTGACCAAGCGACTTTTTCTCCGCCGTTGCCTCTGCGTGGAAGTCGATGAAGATGTTCGGTGTTTTTATATCCTCAAGCAGTTTGTCAACGACCGTAAAAGGATTGTCGAGCGCTTCAAGATATAGCGTTCCCATAAGGTTTATAACGGCGATCTCCGTCCTGCCGAGGTCGAGTATGCATACACCCTTGCCGACATTGCCCTCAGGGAAGTTTGCTGGGCGCAGCAGATTGTCTTTTTCATCATAAAGCGGCATTATCTCTTTTCTGCGGAAGCAATGGTTCCCTGTGGTGATAACGTCTGCACCGAGGGAGAAAAGCTGCTTTGCAGAATAGGGCGTAATGCCGTTTCCCGTCGCGCTGTTCTCACCGTTTATAACAACAATGTCAATGTTGTGTTCTTTTTTTATGCCGCCGATCTTGCTGCGTACAAACTCGCAGCCTCTTTCACCGACAACATCACCTAAAAATAATAAATTTAACATAAAAAACCCCACTTTTTAATGCGTAATTCGTAATTCGTAATGCGTAATTTTTTTGGCTTAAAAATCTGCTGAGGAAAACAGACAAATCAATTTGCAGGAGCGAATTACATATTCGCCTATTTCACAAAAACTGTTCGTAACGCAATAATTACGCATTAAGCATTACGAATTATAAAGCGCTCGCTGCGCCCGACGAGAACATCTTGTCAATATCCGCCTTTAATTCGGGGAATTCGCTCAGGTCGGGACTTTTTTCAAGAATATCCTTTGCAGCATTCTGCGCCGTGCCGATAAGCTGCTTATCCATTGAAGGATCGGCAAGCTGCATCTCGGGCAGACCGTGCTGACGTTCACCGAAGAAGTCGCCTGCGCCCCTCATTTTGAGGTCGAATTCGGAGATCTTAAAACCGTCCGAGGTTTCGGTCATGATCTTCAAACGCTCTCTCGTTTCGTTCGAAACATTTCCTGCAATTAGGATACAGTAGCTCTGATATGAACCTCTTCCTACACGTCCTCGGAGCTGGTGAAGCTGTGAAAGTCCGAAACGCTCTGCATTTTCTATCATTATTATGGTCGCATTCGGCACATCTACTCCGACTTCTACAACTGTTGTTGCAACAAGAAGCTGCGTTTCGCCGCTTTTAAAGCGCTCCATTGCCTCATTTTTCTCCTGAGGGGACATTTTCCCGTGAAGAATACCGATCGTATAACCTTTAAACTCCTTTTCGGCAGCATTTTCGGCATAGCTTTTTGCCGAAGCAAGACCGCTTTCGTCTTCTTCTATCATCGGACAGACAATGTAAGCCTGCCGCCCCTCATCAAGCTGCTTGCGTACAAATCCGCAGGCACGTTCACGGAGTTTGTCGGTTACAGCGAAAGTTTCTATCTTCTGACGTCCTTTTGGCAGCTCGTCAAGCACCGATATATCAAGGTCGCCGTAAATGATCATTGCAAGTGTCCTCGGTATCGGCGTTGCGGACATTACGAGGCGGTGCGGATTATCGCCTTTTCCAGCAAGCTTTGCTCGCTGGTTAACGCCGAAGCGGTGCTGTTCGTCCATTATGACAAGTCCGAGCCGCTTGAACTCGGTCGTGTCGGAGATAAGTGCGTGAGTTCCCGTTACAACATGGAATTCGCCGTTCCTTATCTTTTCGTCAATGACAGTTCGCTCCTTTTTCGGGATAGAACCCGTAAGGCAGCAAACCTTTACACCAAAGGGTGTGAGCAGCTCCGAAAGCGTCTTGAAATGCTGTTTGGCAAGTATTTCTGTCGGCGCCATAAGCGCAGTCTGACAGCCGTTTTTGAAGCAGAAAAGCGCAGCCGCAGCCGCAACAGCAGTTTTACCCGAACCAACATCACCCTGAACAAGCCTATTCATCGGATATTCACGGCACATATCATCGGTTATCTCTGTTATCGCACGGACTTGCGCGCCCGTAAGCTCAAACGGCAGACGTTTCTTAAACTCACCGAGCGAATCGGCAAGCTTGTTCATCTGAATTCCTGCGAGCTCACGGCTGCGGTTTTTCATCATGCTCATTCCAAGCTGAAGTTTGAGCATTTCATCGAAAGCAAGCCGCTTTTTCGCCATTTCGGCAATGTGCGAATCGGACGGGAAATGGATATTTCGTAACGAGTATTCAAGCGAAGCAAGGTGATATTTCTGCCGTATAAAATTCGGGATATGGTCGGCGTAACCCTCATCACCGATGCTGTCAAGAGCCTGTGCAATGTTGGAGCTGATAATGTTTGCTGTGATACCCTCGGTAAGTCTGTAAACAGGCTTTAAAAGGTTGCCGCTGTCAGCACGGATAAAAAGAGGAGTATTCATCTCACGGCGCACAAGGTTTCCGTTGACCTTGCCCGAAAAGAGATATTCTTCTTCAAGTTCAAGCGCTTCATAAGCAAAGCGGTTGTTGTATAAAGTAATAGTAATGTTGTTTCCGCTGTCGTCCGTGGCGATGACTTTGTAAAGCACCAGACCGCTGCGTATCCTTGCGGCAGGCATTTTCTTTGTGACCCTTGCCTTTATAACGTTATGCTCAAAAAGCACCGTGTCGGCAATTTCTGTGGGAGAGGAATAGTCAATATAGCTTCGAGGATAGTGGCAAATCAGGTCGCCGACTGTGAAGATACCGAGTTTTCCGTAAAGCTCGGCACGTTTCTTTCCAACGCCATGAAGCTCTTCTATCGGTGAGTTTTTATCCATGCCCTTTTCCCCTCCTTATGTTTATTCTACCGTAAAATCCGTCCAGTTTATTTTGTTCAATACCATAACATCATCTGCTTTTCCCATACCGATCTTTTCATAAAAAGGTATAGCGTTCTCATTCACGCAGGTGTAGAATATGATATTATCCTCACCGCCTGCAAGCTCATGCAGCTTTTTCACAAGAGCTTTTCCAATGCCATTGCCCGTATGCTCACGAACAACGCCGAGATCTGTCATAAAAAGCCAGTATGCAAAATCGGTTATTCCGAAACATACTCCGACTATGCTCTGATTTTCATCCCTTGCGACTAAGCTTATCGAAGCTTTTTCCACCAAGGTTTTTATGCGCTCGTTGAAGTTTTCCTTCGGATACTGTGAGCCTAAATCGGTATGCTTTAAAAATTCGATGTATTCATCGGCGGTAAGCCGCTCTTCTTTTATAACATAATCCATAGTATTATGTCCCCTTTCATTTTGATAAAGGCTAT
>JBJEQL010000149.1:0-14686 GCA_051881735.1 Oscillospiraceae bacterium | reverse complement strand
GATAGAAAAATAGGTCAACATAAAGAAGGAGAACATAGAGTTGAAAAGATAAAGCGTTTGCGATACGTTTATCTGTATATCCGACTGAATGGGCTGAAAAAAACAGCAATATAGCTTTGTCGCAAGAAATGTAAAAGTAAAAACAAAAGCTAATATCGTTGCCTGATTACGTTTTACTGTTGGCCAATAGAATACCAGCGGCACAATGCAAATAACATAAAGCATAAAACCCGAATTCCACCCGGTAAATATTGTTGCTGCAACGCCGTGAAACGCTATTTCTCCGATTATAGGTATAATAGGCGGAACTTTTCCAATCTTTTTTGTTCTGATGCAGAGAATTGCGTATAATACCACGCTGACCATATTGAAGATCATCATAGGATATATATTTAGAATTGCAAATACCGTCAAGAATATCGCATGTATTATACAGCAGCAGCCCATAAAGAACACGTAGACAGTACTGCTCTTGATGTCGAACAGTTCGTCAAAGAACTTGCGGAAGCTGCCCTTCTCAACGGTTTTATTTTTATATGAATCCACTTTTTATTACTTCTCCTCTGAGGTCTTTTTTATTAATATGTAATATTATACCACATATTTTGGGCTATTTCAAGAAAAATGTCAAATTTAGTACAATTTTATCAAACTTCGACATCTTCAAAGAAAAATGACCTCCATTGTATTCCATCAGTGAAGGTCATTTTCAAGATGTATATAGATCCATCAGAAATCGGAAGTCTGTACTATATGGTCTGCAGCAGAAAACAACAGTATTATTCCCACTTAAAGAATCTGACTGAAATTCCCGTACATATAACCGTAACAGTTGCCATAACTGCGACAGGAACCCACACATTTCCTATCGGCAAGCCAAGAAAAGTCGACTTCATAAGCTCTATGCCCTGCGTCAAGGGGAAAACGCTCACTATTTTCTGCATTACGGTTGGCATGACCTCAAAGGGAAGCGTAGCACCCGAAAAAATCAACATTGGGAAGTATAGCAGAGAGGCGATGACGCTTGCACTCTTTGAGTCCTTGGCAACTCCGCCAACCATCATTCCTATGCTTAATGTGGATACCATTGTCAAAAGCCAGCTGCTCAGAAACGCTAACAGCGAACCTTTTATCCGCACATTCCAAAACAGCATCGCCACAGGAAAAAGCGTGAGCATTGACACGATACAGTACACAACATAAATCGAGAATTCTACAAGGAGCAGCTTCAATGGGCTTACGGGCGTTACCTGAAAGCGCTTCAATATTTTGCGCTCTCTGTATTCTGCTACAACAAGGGGAAGCCCCATTAAGCCGCCTGCACATATACTTATTGTGCAAAGTGCCCCGAAGGACTTCTCCATAAAAGTGTACTCCGCACCGTCTGAGGCAGGCTTTGTGCCATAGATAAATCCGAGAATCACCAGAATAACAAGGGGCATCATTACCGCAAAGATAACCATGTTCATATTTCGGATATTCAGCTTCAGTTCGTTCTTAAACAATGTTGCAAATGATCTCATTCTTCTGCCTCCTCACCTGAAAGAGCAAGATATGCGTCCTCAAATTTTTCGCAGCCGCTTGTTTCTTTCGCTTGTTCAACTGTACCTTGGAAAACAGCTTTCCCTTGTCTTAGAATACAAATCTCGTCGCAAAGGGTTTCCACCTCGTCCATAAAATGTGAGGTCAGAAGAATAGTCAATCCCTTGCTTTTCAAGTCGGACAGGATCTTCCATACGTATCTGCGAGCTTTTGCATCAAGACCTGTTGTAAGCTCGTCAAGGAATACAAGCTGTGGGTCGGGAATAAGCGCAAGTACGATAAAAAGCCGCTGCCTTTCGCCGCCCGAAAGAGATTTTACGGCAGAATCAAGCTTATCGCCTATTCCGAAACGGTTGCAAAGTTCTTTCCAGTCGGAAGGCTTATCGTAAAGGCAGGCTGTTTCCTCACATAGCTCGGATACTTTGATCTCGGGTTGATAATCGCACTCCTGAAACTGTACGCCTATCTTCTGAAACAGATTTTTTCTGTCCTTTTTGGGGTCGCTGCCGAAAATAGTAACTGTTCCGCTGTTGGCTGATTTTGTGCCTAAAATACATTCGATAGTGGTGCTTTTTCCTGCACCGTTTGCTCCAAGCAATCCGAAAACTTCTCCTTTTTTTACAGTAAAGCTCAAATTGTTCACAACAGTATTACCGCCGTACTGTTTCGTAAGGTTTTCGGTAGATATAACATTCATAACTATTCCTCCTCTTGTTGCGATAAACGAATTATACCACCAAACAAAAGTCTGGTGGTATAATGGAGGGTTTATACTAATCTTTAATCAACCTATAGACAAATCCTCGGCTATAATAATTCCACTCTGCGTCAAACTCCTTTGCAAGGCGGCAAGCCTTGCTGCAGTCGTTTTCCTTGATTGGAATTATTCTATCTGTCGGCTTTGTCTATAGAACGATTAAAGATTAGTATTAGATTTTGATTTGTTTTATTTCTGTTATGATCGAGATTACTTCGTAGGCATTATTTATCGCATTTTCAAGGGAAACAATAAGCTTGTCGCAGACAGAAATAATATCCTCGTCATCTTCGGGAGTGTTCAGTATTTCAAGAACGTTATTCTTATCCATGCCGCTGTCAAACTTTTTAAGCATTCGCAGAATAGCAGATAAGGAATAATTTGCACATCTTAATGAGCGAATAATTTTAAGGCGGTTTATGTCGTTTAAGTCATACACACGATAGCCGTTCTGCTTTCGTTTCACCGTAAGCAGTCCGTTCATTTCCCAGTTGCGTATCGTATCTATCGTCAGACCAAGTTCCTTTGCAGCCTGCGCTCTCTTATAAATGATACCGTCCGACGTGGGTTGACTATACAATATTTCGCATAGATCAGCAGCTTCTTTAGCATTCTCTATTTCTTGTTCTGCTATGCGGATATATTCCTCTGCAAGTTTGATCGCTTCATTAAAACGATATTCGGCAGACAGCTTTATAACGTCAATTATCCGCTCACGAAGTCCTGACTGCATTATTTCGATCTGGAGAGCTTTTCTTGCTAACTGAAACTGTTTGATATGAATATCGGTGTATATGCGATAACCGTTTGCTTTTCGCTCGGGTTTATGAATCAGTCCCCATTCTTCATACATTCTTACGGTGTTCGGGTGCAATCCGATTATTTTTGCGATCTGGCTTGTGGAATATGTAGTAATAATATGTTCTTTTTTCATAGTTACCTCAGATCTGAAAAGCTGCCGAAGTCAACATAATGAGCAGATTCTTGGGTTTTTAAGTTATTTATCCTCATGCTGAAAAAAGCAAAAGATTCAACTCCGTTAAAGCAATGAGGTCGTTTTCTCTATTTTACCATTTTCCTTCTATTTTGTAAAGGGGGGTAGAGGTTGTCGTAAGTTATAACAGAGCAGAAATTCTGGAAATGACTGACGGTTCTTTCTTCCGTATTTGGTGAAAAATACAGGGAGACAGATTCATATCGTTATGTAAATTAAGAAATTTTTTGACAGACATCTCACAACGAGAAGGGTGTATGTTCTGCTTTATATAAACTGCACAATCAAGCATTGATAAATTTGGTTGTACAAGCTGTTCTTTATGTGATATAATGAAGGAAACCTCTAAAAACCTCCTTCTTGGCAAATTTTCTATGACTTTGCCCGTCTTCTGCGTTAACAAACCTTGCAATACATCAAGTATTACTGCGGTTTGTTGCCTTGAAGCCGGACAAAGTCAATAACGAAAATTTGCGCAAGTCCCGGTTTTTAGAGAACCCCTGAATTTATACTGAAAATAGGCAGGTGAAATATGGGAACGAATATGCCAAATGTAAGGATAATTGCAGATAATATCCTCAATTCAAAGGAGGAAGCCGTCATTGTCCCTTGCAGTACGAGAGGTGACAACAGAGGCGGCGGAGTTGACGCTGCAATTTACGGCGAATATCCGCTTGTTGAACAGAAATGGTCGGAGTGGGTGCGGAAAACAAAAGAAAAAAGGACTATGGATCTCGGCGAAGTCTATGCCGTTAAGGAATACGGCAGGGTTTTTATCCTTGTTGCCGTTCCGCCGATGGACGAAAAGAACTACTATTACTGCAACCTTGAAACCTGCTATTCAAACGCATTTAAAGTGGCTCATGAAAATGACTGCAAGAGCATTGCCTGCCCACTTTTGGGAACGGGTACGCTTGGATGGGGCATTGGCGAAGCATTTTACAGCTTGTATGCCGTTATCAAAAATATGTCGGGATATTATCTCTATGAACGAGATATACCGCTCTATCTGAAGAATCAAAAAGCGATCGAATATGCTCAAAAAAACAACTGGGATATTGAATTTTGCTTTGATGTTAAGCCTATTGATAAGCGCATTAAATATATGAGAGATAACGGCTATGAGCTTTGCGAAAACTTTTGGCTCAAGGAATGGTTTTCCGAAAAGGAGATGCTTAAACAAAGAAATGTCCCGAACGAACCTCCCGAGCATGAAACACGGTTTCTTCTTTCCTTTGAGGCAATAAATAAGCTTGGTGCTATCAATGATAAAAGAGAAAAGCCGCTTAAAGAGCTTGACATTGCCAAGCGCAGCGGCCTTGATAAGAACAATATAAGCTACATTTTCACGGGAAACGAAAGAGGAAATCTTGATAAGGACAGCCTGCTTGCATTCGGCTATGCAATGGAATGTTCGTATGGAATGATGTGCAGCTGGCTAAAAATGCTCGGTATGTGCTTCAATGACTCCGAGCGTGACAAGTTCATTGAAGAAGCCTTTAAAAACAGAACGAGTTATAGCGTTATGTATCTGAATAAAAGGCTCTGCAACCGTGGTTTTGCGCCTTTGCAGACATCGGGGTCCGATGACGAACGCAGGGAGTTTGCTCAAAAGCTTGACGAGCAGATAAAAGGCTACAAAGCGTTGAGCGGAATCGACCTCAAAGATAAAGAGCTTGCCGAAAAGAGCGGAATGAACGCAAATGCTATCCTTGCGATACGAAAAGCAAAGGCGGAATTCAAGCCCGAAAAGGACAAGATAATATCGCTTGGCGCTGCGCTTCGGTGCAGTACGGCTCAGCTTGAAGAATGGCTGAAAATTTTCGGAATGGCTCTGTCCGATAATAAAAGAGATACACTCATACGAAAGGCGTTTGATGAACGCACCGTAAGAGATGCGCACGAGCTTAACGCATTGCTGTTAGCAAGCAAATGTCAGCATCTTAAAGTTATGGCTTTCAAACCGAACCGCAGTAAAGACAGAGAAGCAGAATAATTAATAAAAATACATAGTTGAATTATGATAAAAACCCACGATTTTGGCTTAAGATCGTGGGTTTTTCGCATTTTTCAGAATCATCATTTTTCGTGATTGCAATTTCTTTTTTCTATGTTATACTTAAACCATAAAAGAAAACGGAGGTTAAAACAATGAACGCAGTAATATGCAATGAAACACAAACGGAAGGCTTTATCCATACGCCCGAAAACTCAATATATGAAGATGCAAACGGAGCAAAGGAATTCTCTATCCGTGCGCAGCATATCTTCAACGGACGCATTTTCCTTGAAGGTAAGATAGACCAGAGCAAAGCGGTCTGGTTCGCATCGGTGATGCGGCTTCTTGCGGACGAACACAAAACGGTCGATATTTACATCAACACTCCCGGCGGAGAGGTCAATGCAGGTCTGCTTATCTATGACATTATACGTTCATATCAATATCCGATAAATATGTACTGCATCGGAATGGCGGCAAGCATGGGCGCAGTTCTGCTTGCAGGCGGTCAGAAGGGAAGAAGATACATTCTTCCTCATTCAAAGGTCATGATACATGAACCACTCATTGCAGGCGGGATAGGCGGCTCGGCTACATCTATCGAAAAGACTGCGCAGAACATTCTTGAAACGAAGTCGCTTATCAACGGACTTCTGGCTGAGCATACGGGAAGAACTGTTGACGAGGTAAACGAAGCAACGCTTTTCGATAACTTTATGACCGCCGAAGAAGCCGTTGGATTCGGCATTTGCGACGAGATAAGAAGCATTTTTTGAGAAAACAGGAGGAAAAAACAATGATGAACAACACTAACCTTATCAGCATTAAAAAATCACACGATAACCCCTCACTTATGCTTCCGAACGGCGAATCGGTAAGCCTTGACACTTACAAGACAAGAGTAAACAACAATGTTCTTGTGTTCGGCGGCTCGGGTTCGGGCAAAACACGCAGTATCGTTACGCCTAATCTCCTTGCCGCAAACGGCAGCTATATCCTCTCCGACCCCAAGGGCAGCCTTATCCGCAAATGGTATAACTATTTCAGAGCTATGGGTTACAGAGTGGTGCATCTTGATTTTATTCACCCCGAAAGATCGTTCCACTACAATCCGTTATGCTATATAAACAACAGCAATGATGTTCAGAAGCTTGCTCACCAGATAGTTTATGCAGGAAACGGAACTTCACACGGCGGAAGCTACGACCCGTTCTGGGACAGATCGGGTGAACTGCTGCTTATGGCGTTGATAGGCTATGTCTGCGAAAACAACGAAGACCCGACGAAGCGCCGTTTTGCCGAGATCGCCGACCTTATCTCCGAGATAGACGCAGGCGAATGGGAGGACGGCAGACGCTGTGAGCTGGACTTAAAATTTGAACGTTTTTCCGGTGTTTACAAGGCAAAATACGGACGTGAAAGCTGGGCATACAAGCAGTATCAGAAATTTCGCAAGACTCCGCCGAAGACAATGGGAACGATAATGCTCACCGTTCAGGCCACGCTTTCTGCACTCGAAACTCCCGAGATACGAGAGCTTATGAGTTCGGATAACATAAACATCCGCTCCCTTGCAAACTGCAGAACTATCGTATTTGTTGAAGTCAGCGACACCGACCGTTCAAAGGATTTCCTTGCAAATCTTTTTTACAGTCAGGCAATGAACATTCTCTGCACCTATGCCGATGATCACTGCAAAGACAGCAGACTCCCCGTTCCCGTGAGGTTCATTCTTGACGATTTCGGAACGAACTGCAGGATAGAAGGCTTTGAAAACATGATATCCAACATTCGTTCAAGAGAGATATCCGCAATGATAATCCTCCAGTCCAAATCGCAGCTTTTATCGAGCTACGGCGAAAGCGCACACACCATAATCGACAACTGCGACACGATGATCTATATGGGCGGAAATGATGTTGAAACCGCAAGAATGATCGCCGATCGAAGCAACAAACCCGTTCATAGGATACTTGATATGCCTATCGGAACGAACTGGATATTCCGCCGAGGTGAAAAGCCGAGGTTTTCGGACACGGTGGATATCACGGGGTATGCTCTTGACACCGTGCAAAGACGTACAAACAACGCCAAAAAAGAATCTGCATAAGGGGAGGTAGTTGTATGAAAAATGTGATAATTTTTGCAAAAAACAAGAAAACCGGTGAGGAGTTTCAGTTCTCTCTTGATAATCTTTACGGTTACGAGGGTGAGATCTGTGGTGTTCTCATGGGTGAAACGGGCATTCCGCTCAACTTCAATTCGGGTTACGGCTTTGACGGTATGAATCCCGATATTGAGATCCTTGATGCGAAGGTGGTGGAAGATTGATTTGGACTCAGCCTCAAATGCTATCAGTATGAAAAGGCATCAAAGAAGTGAATAATACTAAACACCAATAAAAAACGGAAAAAAATCTGCGCCGAAATCCAATATAAAGTTGTTTTCAACAACTCACTGTTTTCAACAGTTACAAGATTGTCGGCTTGATTTTTTCCATATTTTAAATGGTGTTTAGTATAATATAACAAGACTATGCAAAACTAAATGGTCTTGACAGTCATAGATCAAACACTCCAAAAGAAAATTATGCAGACATTGTAATTTTATACAGACGATTCGGCGATCCTTGGCTTGAATCTTTTTTTGCAATATGGTATAATATAAATTATTACGACCGTATCGGAGGAATTATATGGCTGTTTCAAAGCAATATGACAGGAAAATGTTTGAACATTTCAGACTGAACTGTGATCTGAATTATCTCCTCGATAAATACCCTAAATGCATAAAAACAGGATATGCATCGCTTGACGATAAAATATGCGGCGGATTGCTTCCGGGATTAATTGTGCTTGGCGGAGCATCGTCACTCGGAAAATCCACATTTGCGCTTAATCTTGCTACGAATATAAGCAAAAATAATATCCCTGTTTTGTATTATTCCTTAGAAATGTCGTCATTCTCAATTGCTGAAAAGAATATTTTCCGCTCTTCACGTGTGAATGATTCTCTCAGCAAAAATATCATCACACAGAGTAAATTCGATGAATTTGCTCGTTCGGCCGAAAAAAATAAAGTCTTAAAATCGGCTATTGATGAAGCCGCAGGGCAAAGCCGGGAAGACAACAGGAATCTATACATAATTGATTATGAGGCAGTTTCCGTGATTGAAAATAAGCCGGATCAGACTTCATCCATTTCGGCGGATTTTATTATTGAATACACCAAAAATGTATTTGAATGGTTCAAAGAGGAACAGAGGATCGACAATCCAAGCTTTGTTGTTATTGTGGATTATCTTCAGATATTAGGTTCCTCGGCAGAAAATGATAACCGAACAGATAAACAGATCATTGACGAAAACATAAGAAAGCTATGGGTATTATCCCATGAGATCAATGTTCCTGTGCTTGTCATTTCATCGGTAAACAGAGATGCGTATGAAAAGCCGATCTCATTATCAAGTTTCAAAGAAAGCGGCAATATTGAATATACGGCAGATCTTATTCTCGGAATGCAGTTTGAATTATTCGGCAAAGGTTATTCCGATATAAAAAAATCAGATATACCAAAGCTTGTCAATGAAGAAAAAGAAAAGGAAACAAGATCAATTGAGATCCGAGTTCTCAAAAATCGCTTCGGACCGACAGGAAAACCCGTTGGCTTTTCTTTTGAAGCGAATTCGAGCTGTTTCTTTGAGAAAGGCTCGGATGAAACATCGGGAAATTCCTCGGAACGATCCTATAATGAAAAAAACTATCGTCAAAATAGAAGCGAAACAAAGAAAAAATCGGATGTTAAAGGAATACTGATATGATATCGGCTTATTGATCATAAGAAAGATGGTGTCGGATATTGAAAGATCTATTTTATATCAATAATAGTATTATAATAACTAAATTGAGATCCCAAGGTTATAAAATTCTATACGGTGAATTGTACAAATCGGTAGTATCGTCCAGGCAGTCAAAAAAAGAAGTACGCATTTCTTATAAATTCTCTTACGAACCGGAGGGGGATCTTTCAGAACCGATAGAGCCGTTGGAATACTTCGACCTTCTTGTGTTGGATATTATCTACTATTTATGGATAAACAGGCTGAGTATGCCGAGCTTTTCAATAAATGATCTGATTTATATTGCAACGGGAAAGGTAGCATACCTTCAGAAAGGCAGGATAGAAAAATTTCGACACTCTATAAAAAAGCTTTCATCGATAGTTTTGGAAATAGACTGTTCGGAAGAATTGGAAATGCGTGAAAAAGGCGGTGACTTTGAGTCCGTTATCAAAGGAAGATTAGCACCGATATGCATTTCTTCCAAAAGTGTACAAAGAGATCTTGCGAAGAATGGCGACTCCAGGATACAGGAATATGATAAAATAACATACAAGATAACCGAAGAACCTGTTCTTTATCGTTATACGGATATAAATAATCAGATAATCGCAGTACCTCTCGAAATGATGCTGAGCAAAGGCGCAAATGTAAAAAATACGGACAGAGCTTTGCTTGTCAAGTATTATCTTATCAGAGAGCTTGAACTGATACGAAAATCGACCGAACGAAAGAAATTCCGAACTCAAAGCTTTAACGACAGAGTGATCCGTTTTATCAGCAAAACGAACAGCAATAACTGCCTTATGCAGCAGATAGATGGTGATGACACTTTGCCGCCTTCAAGGCAGATAGTTTCGCAGCGTGATATTTTCGGCAGCTTAACAAAGGGAATGTTTATCAACGAAACCAAAAGCGTAAAAAAGATCGTTGAGAAATACCTGAGTTATTTCACAGAAATGGGTTATCTATCGGGAAATGCTTCTCAGCCGCAGAATATCTCCAGGAATACGCTAATAGAGCATATTTGCAATGAATTCTCGAAAAGATATGTTTCGGGAAGTTCCGAAGCAGAGCTATTGACCCATTTGGCAGATAACATAAAAGGCGATGAAAAGCTGTCTGACGAACAACTGAAAACAGCGGAGAGAATACTGCTTTGCGGCAGCGCACAAGGCCGGAAACCGCCATATACATTTATATACAGAAGTGAGGATGAACGCGGAGCGGTTATCGGAGTTGAGGTTGAAACCATCAATGACCCAAACAGCATAGCATGGGGAGTGAAGCCGAACGACACCAACTCATCCGATCAGCAGAACATTCCGAATGACATTTCCGCAACGTATGATGAACTCTGGTAAATAATGAAATCGCTTTAAACCGCACAGATTTGTAGTTTTACAAATTTGTGCGGTTTTTTGTTTTAAAATATTATATATCTAAAAATAATCAGAGATTAATATATTTGATGTAATTATATATCTTGAAATATAAAATGATATATATTTTATTACAGTAAAAATAAAACGGTATATATTTAAAATAACTTTTTTATATATTTAAACCAAACTAATATTTTAAATAATTTCAGAATTAAAGGCGGTTTTTTGCGTCTTAAAAAATGATATGTAATATGTTTTTAAGTATAATTAAAATTTAGTTTATAATTATATTTAAAAATTAAGTAAAAACGTCATTTTTCAATGACGTTCAACCGATATAATGAGAAATAGTAACAAGAATAAATATAATTCCGCCCGAAAAATACATAAAGCGGAAGAAAACACAGCCAATCGCAGATCTTTCCACACCGTTGTTAAAGGCGTCAACTGTAATAAAAAAGGAGGAATTCTATAATGAACAATATTCAAGTCAACAACGAAATAACAGGCACGGTATACGCAGAAACGCACAAGGGAGTGTTGATAAGCTCCGATGAACTCCCGTCAAATGCGTTCTGCTTTTGTCCGGGGTGCTTGACAATCGGTGACAGAGCATTATTCACAATAAGGAAATTCACATATTTTGAGGATAAAGTAAAAATAACTCTTTCCTATGACAGCATGATAGAATACGCTCATTCTGCATAACAAACAATAATGACAAAAATAATCAAGCTTCAAATCCGAAAGGAAGTGATGTGAAACTAAAATGAATTCAAAAGAACAGCTTAACGGTTGGCACCTTGCGGTGCCTCGGTGAGGTTATTAAAACAAACTATTCGCTTTCTCAGCATACCAAAAAGGAAAGGCGGTTCGTTATGCCCCGATTTCCATCGGGACACAACTATTATATTGAATAAAATGAAAGGAGGTGATACACCGAAAATAACAAAAACAAGAATCCATAATCTCAGATTGAGGTTGAAATGATACATACCATAACAATTTGAAATGGATAATCAAACAAAACGCTAAAATTGAAATCATAATTCAAAGGAGGCTACGCCTATGAAGCGAATCATGCTTCTTAAAGAAACTAACAGAGGAATATCAGAGCTTTCTCTTGATGATGTAATGTTCTCCGAACAGCGCACGATATTCTTCACAGACGACGTAAACCCTGACAGCTGCATTGAACTTACAAAACAGCTTCTCTGGCTTGACAGTCAGAACAATGACGAGATACGTTTGGTCATCAATAGCTGCGGAGGTTCTGTAAGTGACGGACTGATAGTCTATGACACAATTATGTCGCTTAAATCGCCGATAACCTGTATATGCGCAGGAATGGCAGCGTCAATGGCGGCGATACTCTTCGCATCGGGAAATAAGGGAAGGCGATTCATTCTTCCCCATTCCAAGATAATGATTCATGAGCCGCTTATCCAAGGCGGAATAGGCGGTTCGGCGTCAAGCATCGAGCGAACAGCTGTATCTATCCTTGAAACTAAAAAGATACTCAACGAGATACTTGCAAAGCACACAGGAAAAACGCTCAAAGAAATCAACAAGTCAACGGGCTATGACAACTTCATGAATGCAGAACAAGCTGTGAAATTCGGAATTGCCGATGCTATTGTAAAAAGCATCAGCGATTTGGATACATTGGATGCAGAGCCTGTAAACGACGATAACGATATTGATTTTTAATGGAGGAATAAACAATGACAAACATAAACAAAAACTCAATCACAAGAACAAGAGTATTCGGTGTTGACTGTTCTGTTAACGTCTGCACGGGTGAAGACCATCCTAATATGAACACGATATGCATTGCTCCTTCGGGCGCAGGCAAAACGGGTTCTATGGTCATACCGTCAATTCTTGCCAATAACGGAGAGAGCATGGTTATCTCGGACTGCAAAAGACAGCTTTCAAAACTTCTGACGCCGATACTGGAAAAAAGAGGTTATGACGTTAAAACAGTCGATTTTGTCGAACCGAAAAAGGGCTGTTCATACAATCCGCTGGATTACATAGGTTTTGATATGGAAGGCGGTAAGCATAGCCAGCTCGATATCATGAATCTGAGCGAGGCTTTGACCATGAGGCTCAATTATAAGGGAAGTGACCCGTTCTGGATATCTTCGGCGCAAGACCTTATCTCCTGCTGTATCGCTTATGTACTGGAATTTAAGGAACGTGAAGAAAGAAACGTGATTTCCGTACTTGATATTTATCATACCATCTGTTATGAAAGCAACTTCAATCGCAGATTCCCTGACAGCGATGCTGTAGGTCACTATGTTGAGGTGTTTGAATTAATAGGAAAGAAAAATCCCGATTCATTCGCATATCATATATATTCAAGACTTAAGAATGTTTTCCTTTCGGATAAGACATGGAGCTGTATCCAGCAGTTTGCAAATGTTGCACTTTCTCCATTTGACTGTGAAGACAGCAAGCAGATGTTTTCGGGAGAAAACTCGTTAGACCTCACAGCATTAGCTCATAAGAAATCTGTCATCTTCCTTAATACGAATTGTATCGACTGCTGTCTGGAACCGCTCATTTCTGTTCTTTATACACAGATGATACATTGTCTTATCCGGGAAGCAGATGAAAACGGAGGATGCCTTGAAGTACCCGTGCATTTCTTCCTTGATGATTTTGCGTCAACGGTAAAGATTCCGAAGTTTGACAAGCTTATATCGATGATAAGAAGCTATGACATGTCGGTTTCAATGTTCCTGCAGAGTCTTGCACAGCTTGACGATATGTATAATACATCACAGAGAAATATCATTCTCGGCAACTGTCAGTATCAGGTTTTTCTGGGCGCTCCGTCAGATATGCAGACAATCGAATACCTCAGTCAGAGAACGAACAAGCTTAATTCTACGGTCATGTATATGCCTGAGAATGTCGTAACCGTTCTTGAAAGGAACCAAAAGCCGAAAACCGTTAAGCTTATCAAACCATATAGCTGCCTGGACAAGTACAGCGTTGATAAACCTGACCGGACAGATGGTATTTGCGCTTACAATGACGGTGATTCCAATGGGTATTGGAGCGATTCGGATGATATAGACTTATACTATTACAGCAATTCAGACTACGAAGACGAATATTACAGAGAAACAGGTCACTTTTTCAACGAGTGACCTGTTCTTATAAAAAAACAATCAACAATTTTACAGAATGTATTATACTAAACACCATTTAAAATATGGAAAAAATCAAGCCGACAATCTTGTAACTGTTGAAAACAGTGAGTTGTTGAAAACAACTTTATATTGGATTTCGGCGCAGATTTTTTTCTGTATTTTATTGGTGCTTAGTATTATGAGTATTCGGAAAGGATAATAATTATGTTTTTTTCAACTAACACAAACAATGCAGAGAACAATATTCCAAATAACCCTTTCCATTTCGATTTTCCTGAAGTGAAAGAAACAACTTCCGAGAACAATGCAATTGAGTATCTTATCAACTACAACGAGTGTTTCAAAGATGAAGAACCGATAATGTTCCGAAACGGTGTCATTCAGCAGACGCTCTCCTGCCTTATCGGAAAGTTCAAACCCAATGCCCTTCTTGTAGGGGCAGCAGGCGTTGGCAAGACAAAGATAGTTGAAGACATTGCCAGACGTATCGCAAATGACGATTCGCTCATTCCAGAACAGCTCAAAGGATATACGATATATGAGCTGCCGCTGTCAAATATCGTATCAGGCTCGGGACTTGTCGGCGATGTTGAGAAAAAGACAAAAAACATTCTTGAATTTGCGCAAGACCCCGAGAACAAGGTCATTCTGTTCATTGACGAAGTTCATGTTCTCATAAACAATAATTCTACATACGAAAAGATAGCGCAGCTTATGAAACCTGCCCTTGCACGAGGCAATCTAAAGGTCATTGCGGCAACCACCTTGCAGGAATCACAGAATTTAATGGACGACCCTGCTTTCAACAGACGCTTTACCCGAATCATTGTTGATGAGCTGACCAAGGAGCAGACTAAAGAGGTCCTGCTGCAGATAAAGAACTCAATGTTTGAGCATTATTTCAGAAAAATTGCGATTTCCGACAAAATCCTTGACGAAGTAGTGACTATTGCCGAGGAATACAAGAGCATGGGGGCGCACAGACCCGATACTGCGATAACTCT
>JBJEQL010000148.1:0-3478 GCA_051881735.1 Oscillospiraceae bacterium | reverse complement strand
AAATGCAGCAGCTTTCGGAAATTTTTTATTAATCCAAACTCTTCATCGTCGGGAAAAGCAATACATCACGAATAGCAGGCGAATTTGTAAGCAGCATAACAAGTCTGTCAATGCCGTAACCGATACCGCCCGTTGGAGGCATACCGATCTCAAGCGCACGGAGGAAGTCCTCGTCAATGCGGTTTGCTTCATCGTCGCCCTTCTTGAGCAGTTCTTCCTGCGCAATGAAACGCTCACGCTGATCGATCGGGTCGTTAAGCTCGGAGTAAGCGTTGCACATCTCCCAGCCGTTGATGAAAAGCTCAAAGCGCTCAACATGATCCGGCTTATCGGGCTTTCTCTTTGTAAGCGGAGAAATTTCAACAGGGTGATCCATAATGAATGTCGGCTGGATAAGATGCTCTTCAACAAATTCCTCAAAGAAAAGATTGAGGATATCGCCCTTTGCATGGCGCTCTTCAAATGCAACGTGCTTTTCCTTTGCGATAGCACGAGCTTCTTCAAGCGTTGCGATCTCGTCAAAGTCAACGCCCGAATACTTCTTTACAGCTTCGGTCATTGTAAGGCGCTCAAACGGCTTGCCAAGGTCAAGCTGATGCTCGCCGTAAGGGATAGTTGTTGTTCCGCAAACCTCGTTTGCAAGGTAACGGAACATATTCTCGGTGAGATCCATCATGCCGTAGTAATCGGTGTAAGCCTGATAAAGCTCCATAAGCGTGAATTCGGGGTTGTGACGTGCGTCAACGCCCTCGTTACGGAAAACTCGTCCGATCTCATAAACTCTTTCAAGTCCGCCTACGATAAGACGCTTTAAGTAAAGTTCAAGTGAAATTCGAAGCTTAACATCTTCATCGAGCGCATTATAATGTGTATCAAACGGACGAGCAGCAGCTCCGCCTGCGTTGGAAACAAGCATCGGAGTTTCGACTTCCATAAAGCCCTGACCGTCAAGATAGCGGCGTATGCAGGAGATTATCTTTGAACGCTTTTTGAATGTGTCTGCAACCTCAGGGTTAACGATAAGATCAACATAACGCTGACGGTATCTTGTGTCCTGATCCTTTAAGCCGTGCCACTTTTCGGGGAGCGGAAGCAGTGACTTGGAAAGCAGCGTGATCTTCTCGCAATGAACGGAGATCTCGCCCTTCTTTGTGCGGAAAACAAAGCCTTCAACGCCTACGATATCACCAATATCCCACTTTTTGAAATCAGCGAATTCGTCTGCGCCGATCTCGTTCATACGAACATATACCTGAATTCTGTCGGATGAATCACGAACGTCAATAAAGTTAGCCTTACCCATATCACGGCGGCTCATAATTCTGCCTGCGATTTTTACATAACGGCGCTTTTCATCAAGTGCAGCCTTTAAAGCTTCAGCGTCTTCCTCGCCGACCTGAGCCTTGATCTCAGCTTCAAGCTTTTCATAGTCAGCCTTAGCCTCGGCACAATGTGCGTTAACTTCAAACTTTGTTATTTCAAATGGGTTCTTGCCTGCGGCTTTAAGCTCTTCAAGCTTGTCCATTCGTATTCTCTTATATTCGTTTACGTCCTGCACTTCTTCCTCTTCGGGAGCAGGGTTCACTATCTGATTTTCGTCTGCCATTTTCATTTTCCTTTCATTCTGTAATTAAGATAAAAACACCGCTGACCGGCTTTCAATCAGCGGCATTAAAGAAACGTTGATATTGCTGCGGCAAATCCGTTTCCTTTTCAACTACGTTGAAATCAAAATCTTACTTTGAGATGCTCAGTATCTTCATTCTGATGATTCCGACAGGAGCGTCAACCTCGATCTCATCGCCTGCTTTTTTCTTAAGAGCAGCGATCCCGATAGGCGAATCCTCGGAGATCTTGTTGTTTTCGGGGTCTGCTTCGGTCGAACCTACGATCTGGAGATTCATCTTTTCATCAAGTTCAAGGTCAAGCAGCTCGATATATGAACCAACGCCAACTTCATCGCTGGAGATATCCTCATCGCTTACAACGATAGCGTTAGCGATAGTCATTTCAAGTTCCTGGATACGAGCTTCTACGATACCCTGTTCATTCTTAGCTTCATCGTACTCAGCGTTTTCGGAAAGGTCGCCGAAGCCGCGAGCTTCTTTAAGTTTCTGAGCAACTTCTGCTCTCTTTACTGTAATAAGATATTCTTTTTCTTTTTCAAGATTAGCAAGTCCTTCTGCGGACATTCTGACTTTTTTAACAGCCATGTGATCTGCTCCTTTCAGAAATAAGGCGGAAAGACTGCCGCCTAAAGCATATATACGTTTATTATATAACATTACGCCCGATTTGTCAATCGTTTAAACAGAAACTTTTACAGCAAAAATTACGCCAAAATTCTGCACGTCCCATGATTTTTTTCGCAAAATTAAGTTATATTTTCAAAAGCAATGGCAGACCGCCGAAGTTCTGCATATTATAGATTGTGTTTATAGCCGCCATGTAAAGCTATTTCACTTTATTTTTACAGTAATTGCGAAAAAGGAACTTTAAATCCCTTTTCCGCAGAACGGAGATACTAAATGAACGACATCTTTGCATTTTTTGAGAATTTTGATATGCCCGTCCTCGCTGCTGATCAGAAAAGCGGCAAAACGGTTTATATAAATAAAGCAGCCGCATTTCTTACGGATAATTCCATAATACTTACCGAAGCCGAAAAAAACGAACTTAAACTCGGAGAATTCCTGCACAGGACTTTTTTCAGCAAGCCGCTCGGAAGAACCATCGAAACAGAAACCACACTCATCATATTAGACGGAAAAACGCTCGTTTTTGAGATACAAAACCTCTCTGCTTCCTCATGGGCAGACAGCGCCTTCTGTGCCGCAATGCAGGCGGAAGAGCCAAGCCACGCACCCCATATCATGCTTGAAAAAGCAGGAAATGCCCTTAAAGCTGAAAGAATGTATATCTGTGAGAAAACTGCCCCCGACAGCTTTGTACGCTCCTGCGAATGGACTGCTCCGAATGCTGTTCGCAGCAGAAAACTTCCGCTGAGATTCTGCACATACCTTTATAATGAACTTTCCCATATCGACTGCATTGTTATTGACAGCAAAAATGCAGCTGAAACTACGCTTTGTGATTTTTTGTCAGAACGGGAAATACATTCTTTCGCCGCAATTCCGCTTTTCGAGGGAGAAAAGGTGAACGGCTTTTGCTGTGCCGAAAATTTTCCCGATGAAATGTGCAAAAGTGCAGTCGAAACGCTTCGCCAAGCCGCCTTTTTCATCGGTATATGCATAAAATGGAGCCGTCTTTTCGCCGACCTGAAAAAAATGAGTCTTACCGACCAGCTCACAGGCATTGGCAACCGCCATGCAATGAATACCCTTGAATCCGGGCTGAAAACTCCCACGCCGCTTGGTATTGTTTTCTGTGATATTTCAGGTTTAAAGCAGATAAACGACACTCTCGGACATTGCGCAGGAGATGACTATATTATAAGCGCCTGCGAAATAATGAAAAA
>JBJEQL010000147.1:0-15165 GCA_051881735.1 Oscillospiraceae bacterium | reverse complement strand
TCCTTGCAGAAGCTTCTTTGCGTTTTAATTAAGCTTATCTAACCTGATCTTCATACGAGCATCTGAGAGCTGCTTCGTTGAGGCACCAGTTAAGGCACTGATCATCAGGGTCATATTCCTTGCACTTAGCGATCATTTCATCAACGTTCTTGTTGAACTCATCGTCAGATGTGGAGTAAATAGCTCTCCAAGAGTAGTCAACGATGCACTTTGCAACCTGCTGCCATACAACCTTAAGGTCGTCAGACTGTGCAGATTCAGAATAAGCTGTTGCAAGAGAAACCTTGTAGTTAACTGTGTTCATGTATTCCTGAGCATTGTAGCAACCTGTATGTTCTCTCCAATCGGAAAGGATGTCGTATGTTGCATCGGAACGTCTGCTCTTCCAGTTCTGATAGTTATATGTATCACCGTTGGAATCGGGGTTGGAAGCATCTCTTGTCCAAGTTGTGTTGTTGACCTGGAATGTGCCTTCGTCGAATGTACCGCCGCCCCATTCATCAGGCATCTTTGTGCCCTTCTTGTCAGCCTGGCAGGTTTCGCCGAATTCTGTAAGGCAGGAGTTGCCCTCTTCATCATAGTACCAGCAAAGATCCTTAGGACCGTACCAGTATGTCATATATCCTTCGGGAGTTGCAAGGTAGTTGATGATAGCCATGCAAAGTTCAGGATATTCAGTCTTTGAGCCAATAGTCCATACTCTGTTACCGCCGAGAACGTTCATACCGTAGCAGAGAGGAGTTGCGTCTTCAGGAACAACAGGATACATTCCCTTACCTGCTGCGAGATGTTCTTCTGTGTTATAAAGCTGTGAACCGGCATAGTCGAAGATGGAGAAGAAAGTACCGCCTGCAGTAACCTTTTCAGCCATTTCGTTGTATGTCTGAGTCATAGAGTCAGGGTCGATAAGACCTGCCTGATAAAGTCTGTTGAAGAATTTAAGTGATGTGAGGTAAGGACCATTTTCTTCACGAGCGTCGTGATATGTACCGTTTTCAACGTCATAAAGACCAAAGCCCATTTCATCATAGCCCCAGTAGCAAGTTGCAAATGCCTTAACATACATTACCATGTTTCCGTCCCAGTCAGGCCAGAGAGATGTTGCATAAGTTTCGCTGCCTGTTTCATCGGTCGGGCAGATCTCCTTCATTGCAACCATGAGGTCATAGAAATCATCGAGCGACTTTACTTCGGGATATCCGAGTTCCTTATAAAGATCGTAACGAACGTCCATTGTATAGAAGAATGCTTCGTGATCGGAAGGATCGGATGCAACGTTGTGACCGAAACCGAAAACAGTTTCGCCTGCACCGAACGAATCGCTGAGCTGAGCGTTGTTCCGGATAGCATAAGACATATTTTCCTTTATGTAAGGACCGTAATCGGAAAGAATATCATCTTCATTCCAGTCGAAGAGAAGTCCTTCGAGTGCAGCTCTCTGATAGTTTGTGCCTGTTGAACCGAAAACAACGAGGTCGCCGAGGTTGCCTGCTTCCATTCTTGTATCAAATGCGCCGTCAGCTTCAGGGATAATTGTGATCTCGCAGTTGAACTTATCCTTTAAGATCTTTGCAAACCAACCTGTAAGCTTACCGGAATAGTTAGCAAGCTGGCTGTAAGCTGTGAGCTGAATAGTTTCATCACCGTAAAGCTCGGAGAACGAAGGAACTCCGTCTGTGGATGATGCGCTGTCACCACTGGCAGCGCCGGAATCTGTACTGTCAGCAGCTGCAGTTGTACCTGCATTTGTAGTAGTAGTGCTGCTGTCCGAGCTGTTTGAACAGCCTGCGAATGAAGCAGCCATTGCCAGAGCAAGAACTCCGGCAGCAATTCTCTTGAATTTCATATTCTCTCTCCTTTTGGGAATTTGGGCAAGACCGTAACGAAGCCAGTCCTGCAATCGTTTACACTCTGTAAAATTAAAAAATGATTTTGCAGAGCATTATCATTTACACCTTGATTATAACATTTTTCCAATCTTAAAACAATGCCAATATTATATAATGTTAGCATCTGTATTTTGTGAATTATAAACAAAGAACCGTCCGGCATCAGATACTGTGCCGGACGGGCTAAATCATTACTGTTTAATGTTTTTTAGCTTAGTTCTTCTTTTTCTTAATAACTACAACAACTACAACAGCAACAACGATAACTGCAGCAACAACTGCAATGATCACGCCAACGTTGGAGGAAGAAGATGCCTCTGTCTGTGCTTCTGCCGGAGCAGCAGCTTCGGTTTCAGCAGCAGTTGTTTCTGCTTCGGTAGCAGCTTCTGTTTCTTCAACAGTAGTTTCTGCTTCTGTTTCAGCAGCAGTTGTTTCTGCCTCTGTTTCAGCTTCAGTTGCTTCTGTTACAGCTTCAACGCCTGTGCCGGAAACTGTGAACTGGATCTCAATTGAGTTCTCAGGCATCATGTAGCCGAAAAGTCCGTCAGCCTTGCCGAGGTCATCGTTCCAGATGTTGATGCACATAGGGCTTACGTATGTTGCTTCATCAGGGCTGAGATAAGCCTCATCAAATGTGTACTTAGTGTTTCCATCCATAACAACCTTAACATCGGAGAATGTGATGCCTGCGTCAAGAGGAATATCTGTTGAAACGAAGAGAAGGTTGAGTGTTTCGTCCTCGCCGAAATCAAAATCAGTTACGGAAACGCTGTATGTACCATCGCCTGTGATCTCTGCGTCTGTGAAAACGCCTCCCTTGCTTAAAGCTGTGGGGCCGTCCCAACCTGTGAGCTGGTCGAAGTAAACCATTCCATCGTCGGAAACAACGCCCTGTCCGTAGTTAGGTTCATTCCAAGCGTTTCTGAAAGTATAGCTTGCAGACTGAACACCGATATATGCGTGGTAGGATACTTCATCGGCAGAAGCCGGGATAGCAAATGCAGATGCTGCCATAACAGCTGCACAAGCTGCGCTTAAAAGCTTTGAAAATTTCATAATTATTACCTCTCCTAAAGATAAAAATATTTTATTTGCACTCACTTTGAATGCATTAAAGCTAATATATCACAATTTACCACAAATGTCAATTGCAAATTTACACAAATTATCCTTATTTGAAGCCATTTTTGCATTTTTCACAATTTTTTTGACTTTTATGTCTTTTTTGCATTTAGATTAGCTTTAATTCACGCTAAATATATAGTATAGTAACATCATGTTAATATATATTTGGTAAAATCAAACTGTATTATATGGTTTTTTACTCTGATTTTTGTAAAATTGTTTTTTCATAAAGCTATCATTTAAAGGAGTTTCCTATGGCAAAAAGAAAGCTTATCGGCGTTTTGACTGCAAATCCCGAAGGAGAATATCAGCAGCGCATTAATGAAGGTATCTTTGCGCAATGCCGTCAGTACGACTATGATGTTGCCGTTTTCGCCCCGCTTGTTCAGGTATGCCACCACTATGCCCCTTATCTGAAAGGCGAACTGAATATATTTGAACTTATTAATTTTGATATGCTTGACGGGCTTATAGTGCCCTCTATCCTGCTTTCCGAGGATCAGCATTATGAAAAGCTTGACGAGGTAATGAATCTTATCAAGTCAAAAACTGATAAACCCATTGTTCTTATAGATTATCCTTATGGCGATTATCCCATGGTCGCAACCGACGACCGCAGCGCATTTTCAGAAATAACCGAACATGTTTTAGATGTGCATAAATGTGATCCTGATAAGGTGTACTACCTCACCGGGATGAAGGATTACGATGTTTCACAAAAGCGTCTTGGCGGTTATATCGATACATATAAAAAACGTGGACTTACCATCAACGAAGATCATATTTTTTACGGTGATTTCTGGTACAGCGGCGGCGAAGCACTCGCCGACAAGATCATATCGGGTGAAGTTCCGATGCCGGAAGCTATTATCTGCGCAAGCGACCACATGGCTATCGGTGTTACCACACGTCTTACCGAAAATGGCATAAAAGTTCCCGAACAGGTCATCGTCACCGGCTATGACGCAACGCTTGAAGCTGCCCTTAACGACATCACAATTACAACATTTAGCCCCGATGTTTCTACTGCAGCTGCTCTTGCCGTTGATAAGATACACTCCATTATCGAGCCGGATAAGCCGCTGCTTGATATTCCGAATTTCCCTGATACCGGACTGAAAGTCTGCGCAAGCTGTGGCTGTCAGGAAAACTATAATTATCTGAGAAACAGACTGTACGGTTCACTTTTCACTATCAACCATAACTATCGTGATGGTAAACTTACCGATGCGGAAGTTGATATCGGCGTTCTGCTGAGAAGCTATATGCTTGAAGACCTTACCTGCGCCGACAGTATAGACAACGGCCTGAAAAGGATCATCCGTCAGGCATATCTGCTTGAACCGTTTGAGAGTTTCTACCTTTGCATAAACGAAAATTTCCTTGATACATCCGAAGCACAGATAGACGGCTATCCCGACAAAATGATACTCGCAGGACATTATGACGGCACTATCCGAAACAGCCCAAATAACTTTGCGTCATTCGACTTCAATCGTGCATTCGATACAAAGCTCATGCTGCCAAGACTTACCGAAGAACGCGACGAACCGTCTTCATTCTTCTTTATTCCCGCACATTTCAACGAATTCTCTATGGGTTACGGCGTTCTTGAGTGCAAGCTGTCCGATAACAAAAAAATCAATTCCGTTCTTGCCACATGGATGCGAAACGTCAACAACTGCCTTGAAATGCTCCGTATCCGAGAAGAGATCGTCAAGTTCTCCGAACGTGACGCAATGACAGGACTTTATAACCGCCGTGGAATGGACGTGCACCTGCGCAAGCTGTTCAACAAAGCCAAAACCGGAGATAACGTTATTGTCTTTGTCATAGATATGGATGGACTGAAAACCATAAACGATACATACGGCCACAGCGAAGGCGATTACGGTATTAATTCTATCGCCGCAGCGGTCAGCAGCGTTACAAGGAACAACGAAGTCTGCGTCCGTGCAGGCGGAGATGAATTCTATATGATCGGTATCGGAAGCTACTCGGCGATAGATCAGGTAATCCGACCCGAACGCCTTGCGCTTGCACTTACGGAGATAAACAAATCCTCGGGAAAACCTTATGAAATATCGGCAAGCATAGGTTCAGCTATGCGTATCTTCACTCCCGATTTCAACATTGAAGATCTTCTTGAAGAAGCCGATGAAATGATGTATAAAAATAAATCACGCAGCAAAAAACAAAGGAAGTCTTGACGATCAACATAAAACGCCGCAGTTTGATTCTGCGGCGTTTTATGTTAATATCATCTGTACAAAAATGAGAATTGAGGATACACTGATTAAAGCGCAGCGTTCGTTTCGACGTTTTTCAAAATGTACAAGTCTGCGCTTTTGAGGACATTTTGAAAAATGTCAGAAAAGTATTAATCAGCGTTTCTTTTGAATAAATCAAATCATGTTTTTCTCTATGATTTCTTTGACATTTTTTTCAATTATTATCTTTTCTGCTTCACTATACTGTGAATACTCTATTTTGATTTGGTTCTGTTGGCAAATTGCAACCAAAAATGCAGCTGATGCCATTAACTGTCCATGCTCATCGCTGTTAAGAGAATAAGAAGTTACCGTATCTCTGGATAAATATAATTTTGAAACCTCTAATACTTTCATGATCTCTACTACTGAAGCATAATCTTCGTATGTATCATTTATTCCCGGAAGAACAATGTATTTTATTCTGATCTGATCCTTTGCAGAGCAGGATTTATAGTATTTTACCAGATTATCAGTAACTGTATCAAAGTTATTTACGCCCTTGATCTTGTACCATGTTTCAGGCAAACCTGCATCTATAGAAAGCAGAATAGACGATTCGGGATTGTCTGAAAGATTATGGGCGATCTCTTCATCATATACAAATACGTTGGTTAAAAAGCTGGTCTTTTTTCCACGAACAAAATCATATATACGATTCTTGTACGGATGTATAGTGATCTCTCCGCTTGCCACCGTCCAGGAAGCATCCTCCGAAATAAATCCTTTTTTTAGACCGTAATCAAGTGTTTCAAATATCTTATTGTATGATTTTGCAATATTAGGATTCGTATTCCATTCTTTGCTCCACTTATTCCGCCACATCTGATTAACATTGCAATATATACACCTGCTCTGGCACGGTGATGGATATAAAGAAAGATTGATCGATTGTATTACCGGAGAAAACTCCCAATTACCTTTACAGCTATGAATACATTTAGCACAATCAGTTCTGCCGTTCATTAATTCTTTTGCAGCCAGCGAACGCAAAACAATATATTTTTGCATTGTAAATTCCGGTACTTCTTCAAAAATTGCATTTGGAATTCTAAGAGCCTCACAGCAAAGCTGAAACCTGATTTCCCCATTTTCAAACGGAGAATTAATAACAAATGAACCTTTATTGATCATATCACAAGACGTATATTCCATTTTATCCTCCTATAATACAACAAAACCCCAAAATCACATCTCAGGTTATTTTATCGTTTTATTTCAAAAGCTCTTCAATATCAGCGATCTCCGCTTCGGAAAAATCAAGATGTTCAATGCAGGCAGCGTTTTCTGCTATCTGCTCGGGACGGCTCGCTCCGATAAGCACCGTTGCAACAGCCTTGTTGTGAAGCACCCACGAAAGAGCCATCTGCGACAAGGTCTGTCCACGCTTTGACGCAATATCATTAAGTCCGTTAAGGCGGCTCACCATTTTTTCATCAAGCTCGTTTCCGATCCATGTTGCTCCCCTGCCAACTCTTGAATCAGCAGGAACACCCTTTAAATAGCGGCTTGTGAGAAAGCCCTGATAAAGCGGCGAAAATACTGCAAGTCCTATGCCGTTTTCCTCTGCATAGCTGTCCAGGCCGTCACGCTCTATCCAGCGGTTGAGCATCGAATATGACGGCTGATTGATGATAAACGGCGTGTGCAGCTCCTTGAAATATGCGGAAATTTCCTTAGTCTGCTCTCTGTTATAGTTGGAAATACCAACATAAAGTGCCTTGCCCTGCTTTACAGCATTATCAAGGGCAAGAGCAGTTTCTTCAAGCGGAGTATTCGGATCAAAAACATGATGATAGAAAATATCAACATAATCAAGCTTCATGCGCTTAAGGCTCTGGTCAAGCGAAGCTGTAAGATACTTTCTTGAACCGTTTCTGTCACCGTAAGGGCCATCCCACATTTCATAGCCTGCCTTTGTCGAAATGCAAAGCTCATCACGGTATTCTCTCATTCCCCTGTCAAGAATCCTGCCGAAGTTTTCCTCAGCACTTCCGTTGTAAGGATTGCCGTAGTTGTTCGCAAGATCAAAGTGTGTAATACCAAGGTCAAATGCGGTGTGAACCATGTTCTCCATGTTTGCAAAAACTCCGCCGTGACCGAAATTCTGCCAAAGTCCGAGCGAAACAGCCGGAAGCTTTAATCCGCTCTTTCCGCAGCGGTTATAGACCATTTTTTCATATCTTTTTTCGTTCGGTATGTACATTTTCATCCACCTTTCTTCAATCGTTTTTTCCTAAAACTATGTTTAAGATCTCACTCGGCTCATGTACGAACAGAGTTGCTCCCTTTGAGCGCAGGTACTCCTCATCACGGAATCCCCAAAGCACGGAAATACACGGCAGCTCTGCATTTTTTGCCGTTTCAAAATCAACATCGGAATCTCCGATATAGATCGCCTCATTTTTCGGTGTGTCAAGCACTCTCAAAGCTTCATTCACCGAATCGGGTGCAGGTTTTCTGCGTATGCCCTCACGCTCGCCAATTGCATAATCGAACAATCCGTCAAAATATTCCTTGCAAAGTTCTTGAACGCCGTAATCAGCCTTGTTTGAAACAACAGCGGTCTTTACGCCGTTCGCACGAAGCGCTTCGATAAGCGGCTTTATTCCGTCATAAGCCTTGGTCTTGTCTGCACAATGAATTTTATAGTGTCCTGTAAATACCTCATGAACACGGTCCATATCGGAAACACTTGTCCCGGCAGGAACAGAGCGTTCAATAAGCTTTCTTATGCCGTTTCCGACAAAGCTGCGCACTTCATCGTATGTCCTCTGCGGATAGCCGCATTCTGCAAGAGCGTAATTTACGCTGTCTTTCAGATCTTCAAGCGTGTCGAGAATAGTTCCGTCCATATCAAAAACTGCAAGTTTATACATATTATAATATACTCCTTAAATGAAATTTGCAAACATCGGCGCAAAGATGACCGTCAGAATTCCTGCCGTTACAACCGAAAGCGAGCTTATAGCACCCTCGATCTCGCCGAGTTCAAGCGCCTTGACCGTGCCTAAAATATGCGACGATGTTCCGAGCGCTACTCCCCTTGCAACAGGTTCTTTTATTCGAAAAAGCTTGAAGATACCATCAGCGATCAGATTACCCAAGATGCCCGTTATAACGATAACCGCAGCGGTAACGCCGACATAACCGCCGATCTCCTCCGAAACGCCGACCCCGATTGCCGTTGTGATAGACTTCGGTAGAAATGTTACATATTCCTCATGCGAGAACTTCATTATCAGCGCCATTGCGAGTATCGAACAGAAGCTTGTCAGCATTCCCGATATTATGCCGATAAGTATCGCAGGAGCATTCTTTTTCAGCTTTTCAAACTGCTCATAAAGCGGAATCGCAAGGCAGACCGTTGCAGGCGTAAGAAAATATCCGAGGTATTTTCCGCTCACATAGTAGCTTTCGTAATCCATTCCGCATATCGCAAGCACAGCAATCGTGACCGCAGTCGAGATAAGCAGCGGATTTAAAAGAGGCGACTTGAACTTCCGTTTCAGAACATCACCTAGTATATATGCGCCTATGCTCAAAATAACGCCGAAAAAGACTGAATTTGAAAGCATTTCTTTCATTCCGTCTTCGCCTTCTTTCTTAAACGGATAATGCCCTGCGTAACAAGACCCGAAACCACCATTACGACTATCGTTGAAACGACCGTTGCAATTATGTATTTAAGTATTTGCGGCTTGACGATACCCCAGTAGTCCATTAATTCGACCGCCGCAGGCACAAGCATCACGGGCATGATATCAATCAAAAAATTTCCCGTTTCCTTAACGGCGGACAGCGGAACGATCTTTGTTTCAAGCAGGATAAACAACAGCACTATTCCGTATATTCCTGCAGGGATCGGCAGCGGCAGGACAGCATTCAGTATCTCACCGATGAACGAAACAGCCATGATTATCCCGAATTGTTTCAGATATTTCATTTTCTTCGCTTCCTTAATAAAATTCGATATAATTATAACACTTTCGTCTAACCGTGTCAACCGACAAGGTATGACTCTTTTTTTACCGTTAATGCAGTTTTATATTACAAAAAATCCCCTGAAAAAATGATTTCAAGGGATTAATTCATCAAAAATTTTAAGCAGATATATTTTAAATAATATACTTTAGTGTCCATTCTATTTCAAAATCACATATCTCCGGCGATGCCAGAAACTCAATTCTGTTCTTAGAAAGAACAGACGTCATATATTTCAATTGATCTTTACAGTCACTCAAATTTAATCTGTTGATTTTTTCTACCATTGAGATCATAAATGACCATTCAAAATATCTGAACGCCGCCGCACTATCCGGAAACTTTTGTGACAGCCATTCTGTTCGTAACCTATAACTGTTCAGATACTCATCCAGAATTTCCGGCGTAAGCAGCGAATGATTTGTAGTCCACGCTGAATTGTTATTATCGTGACGGTAGAAGGTGTACTTAGGCAGTCCGTGATATGCTACACACTTCGCGTTTGCAATAAGCTTATACATGAGCGCTATAGCGTCAAAAGCCCCCTCTTCCGGGAAGCGAAGATTATCCGCGATTTTTTTGCTGAACATTTTTGTTGGAAATGCCACATTATATTTTTTTCGACGCATAAGCTCGATCAATGCTTCTTCCGCATTCATAATAAGCTTTTCATCAAACGATTTGTCAGCCGCACCGCATATCGAAATATCCGCTTTATTCTCTGTGATCAGATCTAACAGAAATTCAAGGAAATCAGGTTCAGCCCAATCGTCGTCATCTATAAATGCAATATAGGATCCTTTGGCTGCATCAAGCGCTGTATTTCTGCCTGCGCCGATATTTCCCTTTTCACGGTGAATGACCTTTATTCGGCTGTCTTTTTTTGCATATTCTTCAGCAATGGCGCCGCTTGAATCGGAAGAACCGTTGTCAACAATGATAAATTCAAAATCCTTGTATGTTTGTGCAAGTATACTTTCGATTGCACGGCTCACAAGCTTTTCACGGTTATATGTCAGCATCAAGACCGAAACCATTTTGAAACATCCTCCTTAAATTACTGCTCATCACTCCAGATTTTCCACGGCACATTATCTCCTTTCCATATTCCCTCAAGGATATTCTTATCGCTGAGAGTATCCATACATTTCCAAAAGCCATTATGTGTATATACACCCAGTTTACCTTCATTTACAAGTTGCTCAAAAGGAGCAAATTCAAGAGGTTCGTTTTTACCGAGATAATCGAACAACTCAGGTTCTGCAACCATAAATCCGGCATTGATATATTTACTCTTGCCTTTTTCGTTGAAAGAGGTAACAGTTTTATCATCATCAAAATCAACTACGCCAAATCTGCCTTGTGGCTGAATTGCAGTAATTGTAACTGTTTTACCGGATTTTTTATGCTGACTGATAAGCGCATTAAGATCGACATTGCTTACACCGTCACCATACGTAAGCAAAAAAGGCTCATCTTTAACATACTGCTGAATTTTCTTTATTCTAAGTCCTGTCTGAACATCAATTCCGGTATCTGCAAGAGTGATCTCCCAGTTTTCGGTTTTACTTTTGTGAATTGTGAACTCATTCCCTTTGTCGGAAGTTTTTAATGTAATATCAGACTGCCTAAGCCAATAATTATAGAAATATTCTTTTATAATAAAGCCCTTATATCCCAGACAAATAACGAACTCATTAAATCCGAATGCAGAATAATACTTCATTATGTGCCATAAGATCGGCATTCCGCCTATTGTGACCATAGGCTTAGGCAATGCGTGAGTTTCTTCGGAAAGACGTGTTCCGTAACCGCCTGCAAGGATTACAACTTTCATTGAATGTCACCTCGTTCAAAAAATCTTTAGTTCATTGTTTTTAGGGTTTTTATCTGATATTTCAACATCCCGATTTCCGCATCTGCCGGACAGAGCTTTTCAAGTTCAAGCAATGTATTTTCCGCCGATGTAATATCTCCTGCATCAAGCATACTGCGAATATTTCTCTTTACCGCCTCTGCCATCTCCGAAAGCTCAGAGTGAACGTCCTTCTTAGGCGAAATTTCCTGTTCGATCAACTTGCGATACTCCGAAACTAATGGGGCCAAATCAGGACAAACCTTGATAAGTCTGCGCATTTCAGATATACAAGTGTGATAATCCTGTTTTTTTCTTGCTTCGGTAATGTTGTAAACGATAATACCGGCACGGATATCTCCCGGAACATTTTCTTCATTCGGGAATTCGCTCTGCCATTTGTCAGCAACTCTTCCGAAAAGCTCAAAAAGTTGTATAATGCTTTTTCCCTTATTCAGCGCTTCTACCATTGCCCAACCGTAAAAAGACGCAGCTTTTGCCACGACATCTGCCGAAAGCATAGAAACATCATATTCTTCAAGCAAATTAACCTTATCAGGAAAAAACTCAAAATAATCATGAGCGCAACTTTGGATGTTAATGTCCTTTGCCCCCCAAAAGCATGATATATCCATACCCCGAGTCAGCATAATGAGAAGAATGTCAACATTTCCGACTGAGCCAAACTTTTCTATAAAGCTCTTTATCTGCTCATACTGAAGATCATCATTGAAATATGAACGATATAATTCAATTGCATCTTCTGCTTCGGGAACAGCATCTTTGAATTCAGACAAAACTCTGAACAATTCCTCGGGCTTGTCCGTATAGAACATTTTTCCTCGAAGAATACGGAAAAACTGCTTTTTGTTTTCATCATCAAGCAAGCTTATGAAATTCTTTGCGCTCTTCCAACCTGTATGCAGCATGATCTCAGATCTGTGACGGAAATGTGCAAGCATATAATCTCTATCATTCTGATAGTTTTCTATATTGATCCTTTTTAGATATTCTTCGGCAATGCTGTATTCATGCAATTCAATGCAAGTTTCAAAGAACATATGGAAGATATATTTTACATTCCTGTCTTTAACCTTTATATGATTAAAAAGGAGATCCTCGGTGTTCAGTTTGTTATTTTTATAATCGTTGTAAACGCTGAAAAAATCTCTGAAATCGTCTAAAGCCTTTACGAATTCTCCGATACGGAAATATGATTCTCCGCGGATAGCGTACATATCCATATCACTTGCAATTACCTTTTGCCGTGAGGGATTTCCGCCTCCGAAATAATCGCTGCAGATTTCAATAGCATCGTAGTAACGTTTCAGATTCATAAGCAGTACAGCCATAGAGCTATAATATTGATTTATTGCAATATGCCTGTGATCAAGAACTTCAAGACCCTTGCTGACATACTCCAGAGCCTTTTCCTTTTCTCCTATAACGTTGTAACAATCGGCAATTTCGTTATAAACATTATATTCAACCTCAGGTGCTTCAAGGCTTTTAAGCAGCGGCTCAAGATTTCTCTTACTTTTTAAATACGCTTGTTCGGTAGGTACTCCATTGGTATTGTATAAATATCCGTAATGGTCGGCAACAGTTGTCAGGAGCTTGACTTGACCATGCAAAGGAGTAAGAGCCTCATGGATCTTGTTTGCAAACTTGACATCAGGATACCTCTTTGCAATGCGTAAAACAAATGAATCGATATAATCCGACATATCCGCTTCATCTGTATAAGACCTGACGGTATATGCAGCATTTCCGTATGTTTTAATATCATCGGAATTAAAAAAGTGAATTATATCATCACAAGATTGAAAGATCTCATCTGCATCCAAAAACATGAACCATTCACCCGATGATTTTTCCATAGTGAAATTACGTGCAGCCGAAAAGTCGTCTATCCATTCAAAGAAATACACCTTGTCGGTGAATTTTTTTGCTATCTCAACTGTATTATCCGTTGAACCGGTATCGGCAATAATAAGCTCGCTGTCAACATTTTCAAGAATCGGCTTTAATGATGTCAGACATCGTTCAAGATATTTTTCTTCATTTTTTACTATCATTCCGATCGACAAAAGCATATTAAACTCTCCTCCATTTTTATAAAGTATATCAGTATCACTTTTCAACATCATAAAAATCAGACGATATTCAAAACTGATATTGAATTACGAGAAAAGCGGCTGCCCTTGCGGACAGCCGCCATAACTCGCTAAACTTTTAAGCTATTTTTAAGCAGTTTTCAAACCGTATTCTCTTACTGGAGAAGTGAGAGAACGCCCTGTGGGAGCTGGTTTGCCTGAGCAAGCATAGACTGTGATGCCTGACTGAGGATCTGATTCTTTGTGAAGTTCATCATTTCTTCTGCCATGTTGGTATCACGGATTCTGGACTCAGCAGATGTGAGGTTCTCACTTGTAGTATTGAGGTTATCG
Organism: Oscillospiraceae bacterium; assembly: GCA_051881735.1. Lineage (GTDB taxonomy): Bacteria > Bacillota > Clostridia > Oscillospirales > Ruminococcaceae > UMGS363. Next base: position 1,592 of record JBJEQL010000147.1, on the reverse strand, counting down.
ATCTTGTGTTCCAATCTGTTCTGAACAGCACCGAAGGAGCCTCTAACCATGGAAACCTTGTTAAGAGCGTTATCGATCTTGTCGATAGCGATGTTAGCGGATTCCTGAGTTTCAAGAGAGAGCTTATCGGTTCCAAGTCCTCTTGCGGAGCAGTCAAGGTCAGCCTTGAGGTCGCCGAGACCGTTGGAAGCATACTCGAACGAGAAGTTTACGCTGTCCTTAGTTCTTGCACCAACCTGAAGTGTAACATTGTCGGTGTAAGTAAGAGGAGCGGAAGCTGCATTGTTGGAGTTGGATCTGGAAACATTGCCTGTCTTAGCAACTTCGATCGAAGGCTTAGCAGCTGCGTCATACTTGGAATTCTCAATACCGATCTTGTATTCAATAGAACCGGTAGAAAGCTTAGTTCCTGTTCCTGTTGCAGCCTCCTGTTTAGCAGGTGTGAACTTGATCAATGACTTAGAGCCATCCTTGATCTCTATTTCGCCGGAAGCAGCAGTACCAACGATAGTAAAATTGGTGCTTCCTACTGTTAATGTGCCTGAAGTGTTGCTGTTATCAATTACAGTACCATCGTTAAGAGTAATCTTGAAATCTCCAGCCTTTGTGGCAGCATTTGTGTAAGACATAGAAGCAGTAGCGCCATCAAGGAGTTCCATCAGCTTCTGATAATCTTCAGTCATATTAGCGTCTGTTAAACCAGCGCCCTTAGCTACTGTGAGATCAGCAGCTGTAAGCTTAACAGCTTTAGCGTCATTTCCCTGTGTGAAAGCAGAAGAGTCAGATACTGTTGCGCCCATATTTGTAGGAGCAGAAATGCCGTTTGCAGGGTTGTTTAATGTAAGAGTAATTGTATCGCCATTGCCAAGCTTGGTCTGGTCAACAACTACGTTAGCAATAGAAACTTTGCTGATCATAACGCCGAAGCCACCGTTTGTTGTTGCAACAGATGCTTCGATCTTGGAAATATCTGCGCCGTTGGTTGCGCCAACTACAGTCCACTTGCCGTCAGCCTGATTGAACTTGAATGTAACATCGATAGAATCAGGGCCGTTTGTTTCAGGCTTGCCTGCTTCTCTTGTCCACTGGCTGTTAAGAGCCTTCCAAGCATCGTTAGCTGTTGTAGCTGTACCTGTGCCAAGGTTATCCCACTTCTGAGCGTCAACGATGTTGATATCGCCCTTGCCAAGCTTTGTAGAAGCCTTTGCTGTGCCGTTGTAATCGAACTTGCCGTTTACAGCCTTAGTTCCGTCAGCCATCTGACCGCCGTTAAGAGCAACAACGCCGTTGAAGTCTGTATCAGCGATCTGATTGAGTTCGTCATTGAGCTGATTGAATTCGAGCTGGATAGCTTCACGGTCAACGTCATCCTGATATGTACCGTTAGCGGACTGTGTTGCGAGAGTCTTCATTCTCTGAAGGATGGAGTCGGTCTCTGTGAGAGCGCCTTCATAAGTCTGAACCATTGAGATACCGTCCTGTGCGTTCTTAACGCCCTGGTTGATACCTGCGATCTGGGATCTCATCTTTTCGGAAACTGCGAGACCTGCTGCGTTATCGCCTGCACGGTTGATTGCGTAACCGGAAGAAAG
>JBJEQL010000146.1:0-15175 GCA_051881735.1 Oscillospiraceae bacterium | reverse complement strand
AGTATGAATTTTTCTATGATAGTATATATCCTCGGCTGGATATTGAATTTTGAGGCGCTTTTTATGGTCATCCCATTGGCTGCGGCTATAATTTTCGGGGATAACACCATATTGTCCATTCTGCTGACAATGGGAATATGCGCTGCAATAGGCTTGCCGATAACCCGAAAAAAGCCTAAGGAAAGCACTCTCCATTCCCGTGACGGATATGTCATCGTGTCATTGAGCTGGATAGTTCTTAGTGCCTTCGGTGCACTGCCCTTTGTATTTTCGGGCGCTATCCCGAATTACATTGATGCGCTTTTTGAAACTGTTTCGGGTTTTACAACAACAGGTGCATCTATCCTGTCGGACGTTGAAGCCGTTCCGAAGTCGCTGCTGATATGGCGCAGCTTCACGCATTGGATAGGCGGAATGGGTGTACTGGTATTCATTATGGCGTTCCTTCCTCTTTCGGGCGGACAGAATATGCACATCATGAAGGCGGAAAGCCCGGGTCCGTCGGTCAGCAAACTCGTTCCAAGGATAAAAACAACTGCCCTGCTTCTTTATGCAATATACTTCGTTCTGTCGATCATTGAATTCATACTTTTGATGTTCGGCGGAATGACCGTTTTCGATGCGCTCAATACTACCTTCGCAACAGCAGGCACAGGCGGATTTTCCGTAAAAAATAACGGACTGGCTTCATATTCGGAAACAGTCCGTGCTATTGTGACAGTATTTATGATACTGTTCAGTCTGAATTTCAACATCTACTTCCTGATTTTCAGCAAGAAGTTCAAGGACGCATTCAAAATGTCCGAGATATGGTATTACCTTGCGATAATCGCAGCTGCTACGGGAATTATTACCGTCAATATCAAAGGAATGTTCCCGTCAACAAGGGAAGCCTTCGGGAATGCGATATTCACCGTTTCGTCCATTATATCATCAACAGGATTTACGGCTGTGGATTTCAACCTATGGCCCGAAATATCCCGAACGATACTTGTCATGCTGATGTTCATCGGTGCCTGCGCAGGCAGTACGGGCGGCGGTATCAAGGTGTACCGTATAGTTATCCTGTTCAAAAGCATGGGCAAGGAGCTGCAGACGCTTATCCACCCCAAGCAGGTGAAAAAAATACGCATAGATTCCCACGAGATAGAGCACGAAGTAATTCGCTCGGTCAATGTTTTTATGGTCTGCTTTATCCTTGTTTTCGTGATTTCGCTGCTGTGTATTTCCTTTGAGGACTACGATATGGTAACGAATTTCACAGCTGTTGCAACAACGATAAACAACATAGGTCCCGGACTTGAACTTGTCGGTCCGACTTCAAACTTTGCATTTTTCTCACCCTTTTCCAAACTCGTTCTGATATTCGATATGCTTGCAGGAAGGCTTGAGCTTTTCCCAATGCTTTTGTTGTTTTCTCCTATTACATGGAAGAAATAATGAGATTATACTGTCCTGACAACGGCTGACAAAGGGTGAGAATAAGCGTGGCAATATACAATGCCATGACTATCCCGACGCTGCATCACTTCAGAATACAAGGATAGTTTTATTAAAGGGGTTCTCTAAAAACCGGGACTCGAGCAAATTTTCGTATATGACTTTGTTCAGCTGCAAGGCAACAAACCGCAGTAATACTTGATGTATTACAAGGTTTGTTAACGCAGCAGCTGAATAAAGTCATAGAAAATTTGCCGAGAAGGAGGTTTTTAGAGGTTCCCTAAAGCTCAAGCTTGTATTTCTGTTTGTCGGCTGCATTTATATCCGCCCCAAGCTGTACTTCTATAAGCTTCAATTCTGTATCAGCTATAACGGTGTGTCTGCAGCCGGCCTTCATGGTGATAACATCACCTCTCATTATCTTCCTGACATCTCCGTCAATAACAGCTCTTCCATATCCGCTGACTACCGCCCATATCTCATCCCGATACATATGACTATGATAATTCATGGAATGACCTGTATTAAGTGTTACCTTTATTGTCAGTGCTTCACTTTCTGCATCAATAACCTTATAGCTTCCCCAGCTCTTCTCGGCAAACATTATCTGCTGCTCAATACCATCAACGAAGGGTTTGATATACGAACTTTCACCCTTGTCAGAAATCAGTATACCATCAGGTGATGCTGATATTACTACATCATGCAGCCCCATAGCAAGAACAGGAACATCCATCTCATTAATAATATGTACCCCGGTGCAGCTGTCGTTCATCATTCCGCTGCCGATTATATTTTCCTGCATTGCTTCAGTCAGTGTATTCCATGTACCGAGATCCTTCCATTGTCCTGAAAAACGCATCACTTGTATCTTTTTTTCCTTTTCCACGACAGCATAGTCAAAGGATATCTTTTCAAGTGTATCATATTTAGCCAAAAGGTCACTATGATCTCTGAAATCAATAAGCTCATGAGCTTTCTCAAGCACATATCCCAATCTGAAAGCAAATACTCCGCCGTTCCAAAGGGCTCCCTGCCTGATATATTCCTCAGCTGTGTCACGATCGGGCTTTTCTTTAAATGTAGCAACAAATGATACATCACCCTGGGATGACGGGATTATATATCCATATTTTTCCGATGGATATGTTGGCTCAATCCCCATTAGAACAAGTGATGCCTCACCCTCTCCAGCCTTTGCCTCCAAAGATTTCAGCGCCTCAAAATATTCTCTCTCAACAAACGGATCAATCGGACATACGACCACAATTTCATCAGCACCCATCCCCTCCACATCAGCAAGATATGATGCTGCGAGAATTATTGCGGGAAATGTATCACGTCTGCATGGCTCGATAGACAGCTTTACATCGCTGCCTAACTGATTATGTATAGCAGATACCTGTGAACTGCTTGTAGCAATGGTTATGCAGGCATTATCATCTGTTTCCTTGATCTGACGATATACACGCTGAACCATTGATTCATATGATCCGTTTTCGTCTTTGAATATCCTGATAAACTGTTTTGAACGCACATCGTTTGATAACGGCCACAGTCTTTTTCCCGAGCCGCCGGATAATAATACTATATTCATATCATACTCCCGAAAAAAATTTAGAGATCCCCTTTAGATAACGCCGCACAAAGCTTGTGCGGCGTTATCTTTCAGCCCTCATAGGATTGTGAAGAAAGTCCTCATAGGAGAGCCTGATACCGTCCTCAAGTTCTGTCCTATACTTCCAGCCAAGCTTTTCTGCCTTGCTCACATCAAGAAGTTTTTGGGGCGTGCCATTAGGCTTGCTCGTATCCCATAGTATCTCTCCCTCGTATCCTATTACCCTCGCTACTATTCCGGTAAGTTTCTCAATTGTAAGCTCCTTACCTGTACCTGCATTTACCGTTTCATCTCCGCTGTAATTATTCATAAGAAACACACAGAGATTTGCAAGATCATCAACATAAAGAAACTCTCTCAGCGGAGAACCGTCCCCCCAGCATGTCACACTTGGCAGATTCTGCTGTTTTGCCTCATGAAAGCGTCTGATAAGCGCAGGGATCACATGGGAATGTGTTGGGTGGTAATTGTCATTTGGTCCGTAAAGATTTGTAGGCATTACTGAAATATAGTCTGTGCCATACTGCTTGTTTAGAAACTCACAGTATTTCAGTCCGGATATCTTTGCAAGGGCATATGCCTCATTGGTTTTTTCCAGCTCACCGGTTAACAGGCAGTTTTCCGACATAGGCTGAGGAGCCATACGGGGATAAATGCAGGATGAGCCAAGAAACTCCAACTTTTTGCATCCATTTTCCGCAGCGGAATGTATAACATTCATTTCAAGAGTCATATTACAGTACATGAAGTCTGCGAGTGCTTCCGAGTTGGCGATTATTCCACCGACCTTGGCCGCTGCAAGGAATACATACTCGGGCTTGACTTCAGCAAAGAAATTTTCTACATCTGCCTGTCTGCAAAGATCAAGCTCTGCATGAGTTCGGGTAATGATATTATTATATCCCTGACGCTTCAGCTCACGCACAATGGCAGATCCGACCATTCCACGATGACCTGCAACATAGATCCTGGAGCTTTTATCCATCATTTCCGAATAGCCTCCTTTATAGCCTTTTCCCGTTTTGCAAGCTCACGGTCATGCTTTGCCATTATATCTATCAACTGCTCATAAGAGGTTTTCTGTGGGTTCCAGCCAAGAACAGTCTTCGCCTTGGTTGGATCGCCCAAAAGATTATCAACATCTGTTGGACGGAACCATTGAGGATTTACAGCTACAAGCATCCTGCCGCTTTTTGCATCGTAGCCTTTTTCATTTATTCCGGAACCTTCCCAGCGAATAGTTATACCGTTTGATGCAAATGCCTTTTCGGTAAAGTCACGTACTGAGTGCTGTACACCGGTTGCAATGACGAAATCATCAGGTAAATCCTGCTGCATAATCATCCACATACATTCAACATAGTCTTTTGCATATCCCCAGTCACGGAGAGAATCCATATTTCCAAGCTCGAGATGATCTTGTATTCCCTCCGCAATGCGGCCTGCTGCAAGGGTTATTTTTCTTGTAACGAAGTTCTCACCTCTTCTTTCGGATTCGTGATTAAAGAGGATCCCGTTTGCGGCAAACATTCCGTACGCCTCACGGTACTCCTTTGTTATCCAGAATCCATACTGTTTTGCGACAGCATACGGGCTGTAAGGATGGAAGGGAGTAGTCTCTTTCTGGGGGATCTCTTCAACCTTGCCATAAAGCTCGGATGTTGATGCCTGATATACCTTAGTTTTCTTTGTAAGGCCGAGAATACGGCAAGCCTCAAGAATACGGAGAACACCAAGCGCATCAACATCACCCGAATACTCAGGAACATCGAATGAAACCTGTACATGAGACTGTGCCGCAAGATTATATATCTCATCGGGCTGAACCGTGCCGATTATTCGTATAAGAGATGAACTATCAGACAGATCTCCGTCATGAAGAGTGAGCTTTCCCATAATATGATCAATACGTGCGGTATTAGAGATTGACGCACGCCGTGTTATTCCATGCACTTCATATCCCTTTTCAAGAAGAAACTCGGCAAGAAATGAACCATCCTGACCTGTGATGCCTGTAATAAGTGCTTTTTTCATATTATCAACCCTCTCGTACAAACTGTGCCTTCCATTTTAAGATATTTTCTTCCGGCAGTCTGATCCTTGTTTCTGTATCTGAAGCTATCCATGACGGAAGTTCTTTTTCTATGTTTTCTCTTTTTATAACAGGCAGACAGGTATCTCTGCTTATCTCCATAGCTCTGTTATCAACTGCGATTATACAAGAACGTTTTTTGTGATTTAAAGCACGTATCCCACCATGAAGCCTTGTGCCCACATAATCAGCATCAATGCTTTCAAGGGCATTATCATAAGAACGAAGCGACGGAGAGATCAAATCTACCCTGTCATACAACCCCATTTCACTAAGACAATGCTCGTCCTCAGGCGACTGCAGCCATACATATACCTTTTTGTATGATTCCAATAATATTTTAAACATTAGCCTGTCATTTTTGCTGTCCGGTCTGTAGTCAGTAATCGTTGTGATAACGTTCTCTTTTTTAGATGATGGAATACATCTGCAAAACTCATCATCAAGCCCCCACATTGTCGGACAGGAAGTATTTAGAACATTATTGATACCGATGCTCTTTAGCTGTTTTTCAGTATATGAATCTCTGACGGAATGAATATATTCTCCGTCCAGCAATGTACGAAGCAATTTTTTTGTATAGGCGTTTGATTTCTGCTGATAATCAAACCAACCCACTCCCATAAGGATAATATGCACCGAACTGACCTTTTGTCTAATGACATCCAACTTCATTCCAAGGATATCGGATTTTCTTATATCGGAATATTTTATCAGATATGAATCACGGAGCGTTATATTCCATTGCTTATTTTTCTTCATGTCAGAGGAAAGCAGATTTGTTCCGCATATAAATGCAAGATCTGCCGACGCTATTTTCCTGGCGGTATGTCTTGATAATCTGTCCCTAGTGGGTATAGAAACAGTAAAAGGTTCTCCGAATATCTCATCAAACGCTTTATCACAATAGTCCTCTATAATGTGATCGCCAAGATTCATTGTGGATATACATGGGGAAAGCTTCGCAATTTTATATATTTTCTCCATTATGCTCATCTCTTCCTTTTTTGAATAAAAAGTAAATCATCTTTTCCTTGAGCCATGCATATTCCTCTGTTTTGCCGAGGACAAGAGTATACACAGATGCTATGCATACCGTTGAAGCACATATTTTAAGTATTATGCCTATGATATCATTTCCGAACATACGGCAAACAACACAGCTGAATGTTGCTGAGCATATATTTACAACAAGATACAGCAGCTGTTGGTACACATATTTTTTTATTGGCTCTCCGAATTTCTTTTCAAAGAGTATTTTCGGCTCATACCAGACAATAGTAAGCAGTCTTGCTATACCGGTCGCTCCGAGGATCCCTGCCATACCGTATATTTTTCCGAGAATAATTGACAGTATCAAATTCAGAGCTGCAGCAGCAAGCATTGTGTGACATATATGTGAAAACAATCCCATAGTTTCTCTATACATCCATACGGGATTAACAATATTTGAGATATAAAAGCTGAACATCATAGCAAGAACTATCCGATAGTCAAGCAGATATTCGCTGCCAAGCCATATAGGAATAAAATCCTGAACAACCATAAGGTAACACGTCATACAAAAACAGATAATGATACTGAACAGAAAAACCAATTTTCTGAATACAGCATACGATCTCTCTTTATTCTGCTCAGCATTCAGATCTCCAAGACTTGCCATTATACCTGTAACAACAAGACCAATGAATGTTGTCATAAAAGAAGTTAGTGTAAAATAGTTTGTATAATATCCGACAAATACCGTTCCAAGCATGACGGATATAAGTATATTGTCTGTGTTATTTATCAACACAGCAGCGATCTTATACAAGAATACAGAACGGAGATTTTCCAATAGCGATGACCTGTCTATCAACGTATCATTTCTCTCTTTGTTGAACTTGAGATAGGGATACATTTTATCTGCAATAATGCTTAGAGTTATGTTTTGTCCCAAGGTACATACTGCCTGTATTATCAAATATACAATAAAACTTTTTGTTGCTAACAAAAAAACTATCTGAGCTGTATACTGAACTATCATAGCAATAGTTCCGACAATACTTTGGATATAGCCCTTCTGATCAGCCTGAATGATCGTAGATTTATACACCGCAAAATACGACATTACAGTATTGGCAAGATACAATATATAATAAAGTATCAGCTTATCGTCAGGCAGATCGCTTTTTACCACAAAGCGCAGTATAGGTATAAAGGCTGCTCCCAACACAAGTATTGTATATGAAGCATACTTGTACAATTTTTTAAAATATGCAATAAGGGCACATATTTTGTGGGTATCATTATCTTTTATCGGTTTATACAACGAATAAGTCAGTACATTCCCCAGGCCTAATTCTGCCAGCGAAAGTACTGTAAGAATGTTTCCGTACAGACCATTTACGCCTGTATATTCAGCACCAAGCAGTCTGACAAATATTGTTCGTGAAGCAAAAGCAAGGATCAAAGTGATCAGCTGTTTCACTGTACCGATGCTGATATTGCGTATTGAATTATCGCTTCGTGATCCCATTTTTATTCACCTTCCTGCGGACCGTGAAGTATAAGCCCATTAAGGGACCGCTGATCAGATAGTGACACAATTCCCTACGGCCGTGCCGCATCAGTCATGATAACGGCTCTGATAATGCTCCAGGTACATTCTGCCTATCTTATCAAGGGCAAAGCGTTCATTAACTGTCCGAGTACAGTATTCTGACATATTATGGCTTTCCATAGCACAAAATTCTATTCCTCTTGCCAGATCATCGGTGTCGAACGAAGCTGCAAGATATCCGCTCGACTTATGAGTGATCATATCGCCCATTCCGCCTATATCAAATGCAGCAACAGGGGTACCGCATGCAAGAGCTTCCATTACGGCATTAGATAGATTTTCCTGCAGCGACGGCGCAATAAACACGTCTGCAATAGAATAAAGATCTGCTAACCTTTTATCATCGTATACAGTTCCCACACACTCACATTCTATATCAACAGGAAGCGTATAATTCTTATCATTGCCAAAAACTATTAATCTATATTTATTTTTATCATTAAGTGCCCACAGCGATCTTACCAAATATTCATATCCTTTTCGCTTATCCGATGTTGAAGACATCGCCCCGAAAAGAAGTATCTTTTTTCCATTGTTTTTTAAGTGGAATTCCTTAAAAATCCTATCCTTATCTGTCTGGGGATAAAAGCGGTCTGTATATATCGGATTAGGTATATTTACTATTTTATAGCTTTTCAGATACGGATTTTTTTCTGCACAGCTGCATATCCATCTGCTGCAGCCAACAAATGATATATTGCTGTAAGCGTCCATTTTCGTTTTAAACATGGAACTGATATATTCACGTCCGTTACTGATATTACTTACAGCAGGACAATCTTCACAGGCGGAAGCATATCCGCCGCAGCCACCATCATAATAACAGCCACCGGTAAATGCGTACATATCATGCAATGTCCAAACAATGGTTTTCCCTGAGCTGCACAAAGCTTTTAATCCACGGAATGATACCATTCCATCATTTATCCAATGAAGATGGATCACATCTGCATTTTTCACCAGCGGATGTGAAAGCAGATCTACACCAAGTCTGCTTTCGTAAAAAACTCCGGATAAACCATATTTTTTTATGCGTATAACACTAAATCTGTATCTGGCCTTGTGTATGACCTTTTTTAAAAAATCATCTAAATATTCTGTGGTATGTTCGATACCGGCTTTTTTTTCGAGCACAAGAATGTCCGAACGGACTCCGCACAAAGACAGAGAATCGCTTATACGTTGTGCGGCTCTGAATGCACCGCCTTTGTCTGACGCAATAAGGTGCACTACTTTCAATTGTTTTTTTTCTTTCATGGCAACATCTCACAGAAAAATCATGCAGTTTTGATCAAACTTTTTTGTGAAACAACTTTTCCAGTCCGACCTTCTGTATGATCTTCCATAGCATATCATGTATTACTGTTGTTACAGTTCTTATACCGGCTTCAATAGGGTTCATTCCGTATTTTACAGATATGAGCCTGTTTTCTTTAAGTGTCTTGCTGTGATTGATCTGGTTCGTACCTCCCTCTCGGTACCATGCAAGAACGCTGTCAATGTATAAGAATTTTACTCCTTGTGTATAAGTTCTGAGCATCCATTCTCTGTCCATACAGTATTTAAGCTCCGTGTCATACAGTCCATATTCGTCATAAGTTTTTTTCAGGATAAAGGTTGCAGGATGATAGATAGGCATTCTTTTTCTCAGAAGCGTTTCATCCATTGAAAACTTTGGCACCGCAATATATTTATCGCTGCTGTTATCATTAAAGATGATACAGTTGCCGTAATAAACGCCTGTATCCGGAGAATATTTCTCTGCAACTGTATCAAGAGCGCCTTTTTCAAGCATATCATCTGAATTGATCATACCGACTATCTCTCCGGAAGCCTGTCTTATGCCCTTGTTGAAGGCATCGCTGATGCCATTGTCTTTTTCGGAATGGTATCTGTACTCGATCCCCGCACTTTCAAAGCGGCTCTTGTATGACGAAACTATCTCCATTGTTCTGTCAGATGATCCGCCATCGACGATAATGTACTCAAGAGGTCTGTGAGTCTGCCCAAGAACGGAATCCAAAGTATCGGAAAGTGTTCGTTCCGAATTAAATGTTACCGTCACCATTGATATTTTTATATTATTTGACATAACAGCCTCCATTTGCACCAACTGTAAAACAAAGTCAAATCATATATGAATTACCGTGCAATTTTTCTTTTCTTTGTTTTCGATAATTTGCATGCGCATCTATATATTTCAAACAGCTGTTTATAATTATTTTCAGCAGTATATTTTTTTTGAAAAACATCAAATGTGCTGTTGCAAAGATCTTTGCATCTTTTTACTGCCTCGGCAAGCTCCTGAGCATTGCCGGGACTGAATTTGCATCCTGTAACGCCTTCGTCCACGATACTCGCCGCATTCCCTATATCCGAACATATAACAGGTGTACCTACCGAAAAAGCTTCCGCTATACTCATTGGAAATCCTTCATACCAGCGAGTAGGGAGTATCAGCGCCTTACTTTCGGCCAGAAGAGAACGGACTTCATTATTCTGAAGCTGTCCCCTTAATTCCGCATTCAGGCTGTGCTCGGCTATATATTTTCTGCACCAATCCTCCATAGGTCCAGCGCCGCATAATATCAGTTTTGGTGTATTTTTTCCCAATAATGCCCACGCATCAAGAAGAACATCTATACCTTTTATCTTTTCAAGACGACCGGCATATATATATTGATCTGACCTGTCGTCCTCACAGATTATAGTTCCTGTACAGTTTATGCAATTCGGCTTCACACTGACCTGTTCAGCAGAGATCTGTCTGAGCTGCAGCAGTTTTGTCTTATTAAACTCTGTCAGACATATATAATTGATCTTTCCGTATATTCCTGTCATGCGATGAAACAGAGTGTTGATCACGCAAACCAAGGTCTGTGATCTGCTTCCTCGATAGCATTTATGCTTTACAGCACACATCTGCCCCTTTTCAACACAATCCTCGCAGATATGCCCGTCACGGTAAAAAGTGGCGGCGGGGCATAGCATACGGAAATTATGAACAGTCTGTACCACCGGTACATTCATGCTGAGAGCAGCATAATACACCGACTGACTTATCATGCTGAGGGTATTATGTACATGAACAACATCAATGCTTTCTTCTCTTATCATCTTTCTCACATCACGATAAGTCCTGAAGCTGAATATGGAGCTGAATGCAAGCCCCACTTTCCTGATGAGATCCATATTCTTTATTTCGGAATTGCTTCTTGTGTAAAATATCACCTTGTGGCCATGTTCTTTAAGCATGCTTATTTCATTCTGTGCCACTGTGTCCTCTCCCCCGGGGAGCTGATAATAATTATGCACAACAAGAACATTCTGCTTTTTTTCATCCATATCCAATATGTTCATTTTCCCATTATCACAGCATTCCAGATAAAGCTTAAATTAGTGTGAAAGTATCTTTTAAACAGCCTTGCAGGATCCTGCATCAGCCTGTAAAGCCATTCAAGATCGCATTTTTGCATCCAGAGAGGCGCACGCTTTATATTTCCTGCCATATAATCGAAAGCAGCACCAACGCCAATCATAAAGCCGTTTATTTTTCCCTGATGACTGCTCATCCATATCTCCTGCTTCGGTGCACCCAACCCTACCCAGACGAAATCAGGTTCAGAAGAATTTATCATGCTGATGACAGCATTGTCCTCATCGGGAGTCAGCAGACGAAAAGGAGGACTGTACATTCCCGAAATGACAGCATCGGGAAATTCTTCGGCAATCTTTTCGGACATCTTTTTAAGGGTTTCATCCGTAGAACCGTATAAAAAATGGCGATATTTTTTTTCGGCGGATGATTTAAGGATCTCTTCAAAATATTCCGGTCCTGTTACACGCTTCATTTCCGAAAATCCACGGCGGCGTCCCACTCTGCTGAGAGGAGCACCATCCGGAATTGCCATGATCCCACCATTTTGTATATCGCAATATGCCTTATCCTTCCATGCGATAACAGTTGTGTGCACGTTTGAAACGCACATATAATCACCACGCAGCTTATCAATGTTTTCCTGGGTATAAGCCAGTATATAATTCATATCAACAGCCGCAACGTCAACGCCCATTATCCTGCATACAGGCACAGCTGACCTATCAGCTTTATGCTCATATCCATTCATTATTAAATCCTTTCTGAAAAAGGCCACTCTCCTAGTCTTTTAAAACATTTTACAATAATTTCTCATAATTGTCAATAGTATTGTTCATAAAAGAAACAACGTCAGAAACACTCCGGAGAAGCTTTTATCCAATATTGAACACAATAGAGAAGTGCCCATACAGCTTGACATTTTATTTTGAATACATTATAATAAAATGTATAACTTATGACTATTTTAAAAACTATATAGGAGGTATAGACGATGTACAAAAAAGGACTTAGCGGATTTCTCAAGCATTGGGATTTTGTACTAATTGATATGATATGCCTCTGTATATCATTTTTGATTTCCTGCTTTATCAGACAGGGAGTAGATTTTAAACCCTTTGCTGATGATGTTTACATAAGTGTTTTTGTTATTTCCGAGGCAGCTTGTCTTACCGCAGTAATTCTTCTTGACACAATGAAAAACGTGCTTAAACGAGGATATATGCAGGAGATAAAAGCAGGTATTGTTCAAGCTCTCAGCGTTATTCTGCTTACGAGCCTTTTTTTGTTTTCTGTGAAAGCAGGTGCTATGTTTTCAAGAATTGTACTGTATCTGACTGTTGGAACATATTTTGTATCATCTGTTTGTTTCAGATGTTTGTGGAAAAAGATACTGCTCAGAAAAAAGGCGTTTGCTTCAAGAAAACTCTTTATTATAACAGTAAATGACTGTGCCGCCGAAACAGTACGCAGATTAAAGGAGAGCAGAACAGAAAATTACAGTATTTGCGGTATCGTCTGCCTTGACGGTAATGTTTCCTCCGATATTGAGGGGGTCCCTGTGTTTGAGGGCGATGACAGCGCTGTGATAGATTATATATGCCGTGAATGGGTAGACGAGGTTTTCGTTGCTCTCACTGACGGATATACTGTTCCTTTGAAGCTTATTGATGAGCTTGTGACAATGGGCATCACAATACATCACAGGATACCCGAGATAAGCGAAACTTCAAACGGCAAAAAGATTGTTGAAAAGATCGGAGGCTATACTGTTATCACTTCAAGCATAAAGACAGTAAAAGCTGAGCAACTTTTACTGAAACGGTGCATGGACATCGCAGGTGGGTTTGTGGGTTGTCTGTTTACTGCGGTGATATTTGTTTTTCTTGCTCCTGCCATAAAGCTGCAATCTCCCGGGAAGGTGTTTTTTGCTCAGGAGCGGATAGGTAAAAATGGAAAAAGATTTAAAATGTATAAATTCAGAAGTATGTACATGGATGCGGAAGAACGCAAAAAAGAGCTTATGGAACAAAACCGTGTTGCCGATGGCATGATGTTCAAGGTGGATTATGATCCCCGTATCATCGGAAGCCGATTGCTCCCCGACGGAACCGTGAAAAAGGGTCTGGGTAATTTTATCAGGGAAACTTCTCTTGATGAATTCCCTCAGTTTTTCAACGTGCTCAAAGGAGATATGTCACTGGTCGGAACACGGCCTCCCACAGTTGATGAATGGGAAAAATACGACCTTCATCACAGGGCAAGAATGGCAATAAAGCCAGGTATCACAGGTATGTGGCAGGTAAGCGGCAGAAGTAACATCACAGATTTTGAAGAAGTGGTAAGACTCGATACCAAATATATAACCGAATGGAGCATAATTCTTGATATAAAGATCTTGCTTAAAACTTTAATGGTGGTATTCGGAAAAAAAGGGTCTATGTAGGAAGGATCATGAAAAATGGATTTGAATATAGATTTGAAAAAAACGGATACTAAATCGTTTGTTAAAAGACATGGAGCGAAGCTGCTTTATTTTACAGCAATGCTTGCATTGGTCATAGATGCTTTGATCCAAACTTCAATGCTTACATATTCTGCTTCTTTCAGTACCTTTTTTCAAATCTTAGGTATATTGCTGATAACAGCCAAACTGATCATTTATGAGCGCAAAAATAATGTTCAGTTTTTATTGTCGCTGCTGCTTATTGCACTTGCTTTTTTTATAAAGAAACAATCTTTTTTCACAGCTCCGCTGTATATCACATTAATAGTAGCAGGTTCGTCCGGTATTTCTTTTAAAGATATTGCAAAGTATTATTTTTATACTGCTTCAATTTTTCTTGGGATCGTGTTCACAGCCTCATTGTTCGGATTGGTGAAAAATCTTGAATATTTTTCGCCACGAGGTGTTCGGTATTCCTTTGGAATAGTATACCCAACTGATTTTGCGGCTCATGTTTTCTTCATAATGGCATCCTATGCTGCGGCATTTGAAAAAAAGCTGAATTATTACAACTGTATAGGCGCTATTGTTGTGGCTGCATTTGTATATGTTTACTGCAAGACGAGGGTGGACTGCGGCTGTATCATTCTTTTGTGGCTCGGTATCGCTGTTATCAAGTTTATTGAAAGCAAAAAAAAGCTGCCCGGCGGCAAGCTTTATAATACAATAAAAAATCTATGCCGATATATATGTATATGGAGTATGCCTGCAGCAGCTGTTATCATGATATGTCTTTCAAAATTCTACGACCCATCAAACAAATTCATGGCCGTTCTCAATAACATCACAAGCGCAAGACTATCGTTGGGAAAACGAGGTTTTGACGAATATGATGTTAACTTGTTCGGTCAAGTTGTTCCTATGAGAGGAAACGGCGGAAGTGAGATACCTCCGGATGATTACTTTTTCTTGGACTGTTCTTATATATATATGCTGCTTGTCTGTGGTTTGGTTTTTACCCTGCTTTTTATCGCAGCTTATGTCTTGATCGGAATGAGATATAAGCACAATGGAGTAATGCTCTGGACTCTTGCGGTAATAGCACTTAACTGCATGATAGCACATCATCTGCCGGATTGTGCGTATTGTATCTTTACTGCCGCACTTATAGCCGAGGGAGGGACTCCGCTTTCCGAAGTGTTTCATTGTGTAAAGGTCACCTCTAAAAACCAACGATTATCATCTTAGCATCCTATCTGCTTGTGGATTTTCCATCAGGCAACAGATTTTTTTTAGAACGCATTTGAGCATACGAAGGAAAGTGCCAAGGCAATGGGCAGCCCCGAAAAGCAAAAGGCTCTGTGACGAGCAGATAGCCGATGCAAACAAGCGTATCGCCGAAGCACAGGCACGAATCAACACGGTATCTTCATTTTTTCAGTTTGTCTGTAAACTTTATTTTTTTCGAAGCGTTTTTTCACGTTAATTCCTGCATTATTTGTAAAAAAACTTGTTTCCGGCCGCTTGTGCAAAAATCGTTTTTATACTAATACTAATTCCAAACCGTTCTATAGACAAAGACGACAGATAGAATAATCCAA
>JBJEQL010000145.1:0-3571 GCA_051881735.1 Oscillospiraceae bacterium | reverse complement strand
CCCCAGCTTGTAGTAAATATAACGTTGCAGCCTTCCTCAACAAGGGTATCTATTGCCTGTTCGGTAGCTGCAGCGTCTGCATCGTCAACGATGACACGATGTATCTGGCTGCCCGAAAGGCCAAGATTCTGCTGCATTCCCTGAATACCCAGATCATGCGTGTAGGAATATCCGCTGCCCTCTGCAGGGTCAGATATATACAAAACGCCTACATTTATATCTTCCTTTGGAATACCTATGACCGTTTCCGTATCGGTCTGAACTTGTTGTTCATCTGATGCAGCAGCAGTATTTACAACATAATCATCGTAGCTTTCGATCTCAGTTTCCGCAGCACATCCGCCTAAAATTGAAACGGACATTGCAAGGCAAAGAGAAAGTACAGAAAGCTTTCTTGAGTCCATTTGATCACTTCCTAAATTCAATATTGCAGAAGTCATTTGCACACTCCGAAGCTGCACATAATGATTTCTGTTTTATACAACAAAAAATAATCCCCCATTATTTCCGCAATAATTTTATCATATTTTGTCAAAATTGTCAACTGCGTACAGTTATTTGGTAAAAAAAAATTAAGAAAGCAACAGGTAAAGCTATGCCTTGGCAGTAAAAACATATTATGGAGAATCATTTTTCCTGTATTCGCTTGGAGTAATGCCGATACGCTGCTTGAAAAGGCGCATAAAGCAAACATCATTCTCGTATCCGCAAAGTTCTGCTATTTCTCTTATTGTAAGTTTGGTGTTTTTAAGATAATATTCCGCTGAACGTATTCGTGCCGACAACAGGTCGTTATAGCAGCTCACACCAAAGCGTTCTCTGTATAGATGCTGAAAATGAGAAGGACTTAGATTAACTCGTTTTGCAAGCTCATTTACAGAACTGAAGCTACCTGCATTACTGTAAAGTTCGGCTCTTAACCCGTCCAGAGTTGAACCGTGTACACAATGATCAGGCTGTTTGCAGTTATACCGGCGTGCGCAGTCGGATAATTTCAGTATCAGCATTTTTATCAGCATATCCATATACTGTTCTTTATAAGGTGACCCTGCCATTTCTTCCCTGCTTATCATTCTCAGGATATCTTCAGCTTCACCGATATCCGAAAGAGGTATAACCTTATTAAACGGAAATTCTGCAGAAGAAATAAAAGCTTCTTCTCCGCTGCATTCCAGATGTAGAAAATGATTCACATATTCTTTATTGTTTGCACGGTAATGCTGTTTCGAGCCTTTTCTGTAAAATATAGCACTATACGGAGGAGCGGTTACCTCTCCCGATTCAAGAAACACTTTTGCTTCCGTCTTAAAAATAAGCAGCAGATCATCACCCGAACCGTTCGGACGATCAATTTCAAAATCGCTGTCATGCCGGTAATTCATTCCGATGGCGTGAAAAATCATCATAAGCTATCACCTATAATCGCAGGATTTGTCAGTATAATAATATATTACGTCATTGAAAAAGTTTTGTCAATAGCGGATAATGATAATATCAAAACATTTCATACGAATAATGGTTAGGTTAAATCCCTTTATTTCAATGCAGAAAGGATAATCAAAATGAAGAAAATATCAATGTTAATCAACGCTGTCGATAAAATTTCAAATATCAATCCCGAGCTTTACGGACATTTTTCCGAGCATCTGGGAAGGTGCATTTACAATGGCATCTATGTGGGAGAGGATTCTTCCATACCGAACACAGACGGAATAAGAAATGACATCATCGAAGCATTTCGCAGCATTAAGCTGCCTGTTCTTCGCTGGCCGGGCGGCTGCTTTGCGGATGAATATCACTGGAAAGACGGTATCGGTGAAAAATCACAGCGCAAGAAAATGGTAAACACAAACTGGGGCGGCGTTACTGAGGATAATTCCTTCGGTACTCACGAATTTTTCCGACTTTGTGAGCTTGTTGGCTGCGAACCTTACCTTGCAGGAAATCTTGGCAGCGGCACTATTGAAGAGCTTTCCGACTGGGTGGAATATGTTACGCTTGAAGTCGGTTCTCCCATGTCAGAACTCAGAAAGAAAAACGGAAGAGAAAAGCCTTGGAAGCTGAAATATCTTGGCATAGGCAACGAAAACTGGGGCTGTGGCGGAAGTATGCGTCCCGAATATTATGCTGACGAATACCGCCGCTATCAAAGCTTCTGCAAGAATTATTCGGGTAATGAACTTTTCAAAATTGCCTGCGGTCCAAACTCCGATGATTACAACTGGACAGAAGTTATAATGAAAAATCTGAACAAGTACCACACAAAGGGCATTTCTCTCCATTATTATACCGTCCCCACGGGAGATTGGTCGCACAAAGGCAGCTCAACAGAATTTGACAATGACTTATATTACAGCACTATCTCTAAGACACTTTATATGGACCTGCTTATCAAACGCCACACAGATATAATGGACCGATACGACCCTGATAACGATATCGGACTTATCGTAGACGAATGGGGCTGTTGGTACGATGTTGAAAAAGGTACTAACCCGGGTTTCCTTTATCAGCAGAACACTATGCGTGACGCTATTGTAGCAGCCTGCAATCTGAACATATTCAACAGACACAGCAAGCGTGTTATAATGGCAAATCTTGCTCAGGCTGTCAATGTGCTTCAGGCGCTCATCCTCACAGAGGGCGAAAAAATGGTAAAAACACCTACATATCACGTTTTCGACCTGTTCAAGGAGCATCAGAACGGCGAAGCAGTCTACTGTTTCAGCACCAATGAATCAGCAGGTGAAGAGGTTAAAGTTCCCCTTCTTTCAAGCTCCGCTTCTGTTAAGGACGGCGTGATGACCATTACACTTGCCAACTGCTCTCTTGAAGATATCGCAGAAATATCCTGCGATATAAGAGGTTTTGAATGCTCGGCGGCGTCTGCACGAATTCTTACCGGCGATGTTCACACCTGCAACGACTTTGACGAACCTGAAAGACTTACGATCTCTGAGCATAGCGTGAAACTTGAAAATGGTGTTCTCACCGCAGAATTGCCGCCATGTTCCGTTGTAAGCGTGACTGTAAAATGAGCAGACCATTCTGTAAAAAATGCTTTTTCTCCGAAATAGACAGGAATGGGATATACAAGGATATATCCGAGCTGATAGCCGCCCTGCCTTCGGAAAGACGCACCGATGAAACAGAGTATCGCCGCCGTCTGAAAATATGCGGAGAATGTGACTTCTTAGGTGAAGGCACCTGCGGCAAATGCGGATGTTTTGTAGAACTCAGAGCTGCCAAAAAGGATATGCATTGTCCTTCCGAAGAGCATCTGTGGTAATTTTATACTAAACACCATTTAAAATATGGAAAAAATCAAGCCGACAATCTTGCATATATTGGATTTCGGCGCAGATTTTTTCCCGTTTTTTATTGGTGTTTAGTATTATTCCTGATAACGTTGAGATGATTTTTTCTTCAATAGAACTATGCAAAAAGGGCGGTAAAAGTTGACTTTACCGCCTTTTGTTTATCGTTCTGTATCCTATGCAGTCAACATCACTTCTTACCAGCCCATTTCCGACAGCCAGCTGTTCAGCTTTTCCTCACGCTGACGTTCTTC
>JBJEQL010000144.1:0-15201 GCA_051881735.1 Oscillospiraceae bacterium | reverse complement strand
CGAACGCTCCGGCAAGATAACTCTCGTTAACCTTGCGCACCGCCGCAATATGCTCAAGCAGAAACTCTACGGAGCAGCTGCCGTTGCCGTTTCATCCGGAGCTGTGCTTTTCGCAGAGGACGTTGAACTGCTGCTTTTGTTTGTTCCTGTAGGTCTTTTCCTCATGTTCACAAAGCGCAGCATTCTCACATTTGAACAGGAATAAATTGCTATTTAAAATACATTGACATTATTTTTCACTTCTGCTAAAATTATATCAATAAATGTAATTTTCGGGAGAAGTCATGAATAAAAATAAGTCAAAATCTTTTCGTATACAATTTATAATAATCGCCGATGTGCTTGCAGTCTGCGGAATACTTTGTGCAATTTCGTGGAAATCGACAGCATTTTCCGATTTTTACCGTGACAATGTGTTCCTGAAGCTGCAGTCCGTTTTCGGAAGAATAAGCGGAGTGCTGCCGTTCTCACTCGGAGAACTTATGATAGCCATAGCGATCTTCGGCGGAATAACGCTTATCGCAGTTTACATAGTTCTTATGATAAGAAGAAAGGGCAGCCGCAAAAAAATATCAGCTGTCTGCTCGCTTATACTGCTTTGGGCGGTAACGTTCGTGATGCTCACAGAAACGCTCAACTGCTTTATAATGTATCATTGCAGCACCTTTGCGTCGGTGCATGGGATAAGCGAAGATAAATTCACCGGCACGGAGCTTTACGACCTTGCTGTGAAGATGACCGAAAAATGCAACGAAGCGGAAAAGCTTATTCAGCGTGACGCAGACGGAAATATGCTCCTGACCTGCGATGTTTATGCCGAAACAAAAGCGGCAATGCAGGGTATTTCCGAAGATTATCCCACGCTTTCAGGATATTATCCCGACCCGAAAGGGATTTTATGCTCAGGTGTAATGACACGCTTTGATCTGCTCGGCATATACTTCCCATTCAGTCTTGAATCAAACTACAATACAGAGATGTATAATTCCGAACTACCCGACACGATATGCCACGAATTCGCACATCTGAAAGGCTGGATACAAGAGGACGAAGCGAATTTCATAGCGTATCTTGCCTGCATAGAAAGCGGCTCGCCCGAACTTGTATATTCGGGATATATGTCGGCACTTTCCTATCTGCGCTCAAAGGTCTACCGCGAAAACTCGATCTCAGACGAGGACAAGAACGCTCTCTTTGGAATGGCAAGCGATAATGTACGTTATGACCTTTCCGAAAAGGGACGAATATTCCGTGAAGCCAAGGAAACCAAGCTCGGCACGGCTATGGCAACGGTTTCCGACAAGGCTATTGAAACGAGCCTGCGGCTCAACGGCGTTGCGGACGGTGCAAAATCCTATGGAAGATTTGTCGATCTGCTCTTGAACTATTATTACGGCGAAAATGCGCATGAGTTGTCCTAAAGGTGTTTAAACCTAACGGTGCAGCTTCGTATGCGATAAACGTAGAGCGCTGCTCATATCACGATATTTCAGCGAGTAAACAAACAATGAAATATCCATGAAAACATGGGCGTAATTGATGTAATTTTTTGTAGGGACGGGTCGCCCGTCCTGTTTTTTGAATGGTATTGGTGACAACGGGACGGGAAACCCGTCCCCTACAATAGTTTGTAAATAGTTTTGTGGGAAATGATTTATTCGTTGAAATACCATGCTACTCATATTTATAGATTTGTGTGTAAAAATTGATGACTTTTATTCCGAAAAAACCGGAACGGACATCAAATCCTATCTCAATGAGATATTTTTCTCCGTCAACTTCAACGGAGTCCATGCATTGCGGAGTTTTCCACCAGTCGGTAGACGGGTCGTACTTACGCCTTTCCTCGACCTTTAGATTTTCCAGCTTTCGGTATAAGCTTAGTTTTCCGCTGTCGGTTCTGTCGTTAAACTCCTCTTCGGAAATAACGTTTTTCAGCTTGTCCGAAAGCATATCGTAGGTTATGTTATTCTCCCAGCTGGCAATTTGTGTAAGTTCTACTGCTTTCATATCCATATACACATACACATATCTGGAATACGCCAATGCCAATATACATATAATGATCATCAACGGTATCAGAACAATCAACAGTATTTTGATTTTCTTCTTGTTTTTCATATTATATCCGCTCCTTTTCGAACAAGCTTTCCGCACCGTTCGGCAGCATTACTGCTCTTTCGGTCGGGTGAGGCTCCAAGTCGTCAAATAATCGGGGTTCACGACCACTTCGCCTGTCGAGTGCAGCCGATACTCGCCCAAAGGCGCTTTTTTTATCGCAGACAGGTCGGGCGGCAAATTAAATATCTCGCCGTTGTTCAATCTGATAAGAATTCGTGATTTGTTGGATTCAACAACGGTTCCCCAAAGCTGCTTACGTTCTATCAGTTCATCCTCTGCTGTATAATATGTAAGTCCTATCAGAATAGTTTTTCCGACAAGCTCCGAAAAACTTATCTTTCCCATTTTCAAATTCCTTTCGTTTAGAAAATGCATTTTATTATAAAAAAACAGCAGCTTGACCTGAAGCTGCTGTTTTATCTGGCGGAGAAGGAGGGATTCGAACCCTCGATGAGCTATTAACCCATACACGAGTTCCAGTCGTGCGCCATAAACCGGGCTAGGCGACTTCTCCATACCGACTTAATTATTATATCAGACGCAAATAAAATTGTCAAGTATTTTTTCAAAAAAATGCTCAAAAAATGCGTTTGGGGCGCTAATTTAATTAATATATACAAAAAGTTCATTAACACACACCTTTTTTATGGTATAATGACAATATGCAAAATCTGCCCAGATGAATAAGGGAGGACATTTTATGTTGATGACAAACGTAAATAGTGCGGCTGACAGATTTGAACTTCTGAACGGAGTAAAAATTCCCTGCCTTGGTTTCGGAACATGGCAGATCGAAGGCAACGCTGCAGAACTTGCCGTTGCCGAGGCTGTGCGCGCAGGATATATCCACATTGACACCGCCGCAGCATACGGAAACGAAGAATTTGTCGGATCGGGTCTGAAGCGAAGCGGGATCCCCCGTGAAGAACTGTTCCTGACGACAAAGCTCTGGAACAACATCCGTACCTATGATGAAGCGATAGCTGCCTGTGAGCAGTCACTTTCTCTGCTTGGCATGGATTATCTTGACCTTCTTCTTATCCATTGGCCAAATCCGCTTAAATTCCGTGCCTGCTGGAAAGAACGCAACGCCGAGCTTTGGCGTGCAATGGAGCAGCTTTACCGTGACGGAAAGGTTCGGGCGATAGGCGTGAGCAATTTCTGCGAACGACACTTGGACGCACTTTTTGAAACAGCTGAGATATCACCGTCTGTAAATCAGATAAGAATATGCCCCGGCGATATTGAAGAAGAAACTATCTCCTACTGCAAGAGCAAGGGAATTCTCATCGAGGGTTACAGCGTACTCGGAACAGGAAAAGCACTTGATTCTGTGCTTATTATTGAAATGGCAAAAAAATACGGCATAAGCGTTTCCCAGCTTTGCATCCGCTGGTGCTTGCAGAACGGCTTCGTTCCGCTTGCAAGGTCGGTTTCTCCCGAGCATATAAAGCAAAATCTTGATATTTTCGGCTTTGAGATCGAGCCTGCCGACATGGTCGCACTTTCCGAGATGGTCGGTGAATGTGGAGTTCACGAAAACCCGGACATACGTCCTTTCTGATAAAAACAAAACAGCGCCCGAAAGCAAACATAAGCTTTCGGGCGCATTTTCATTTAATTTATTGCCGGCGGAAGTTTATTTCACCGGTCGAGGCGTCCATATCGTCAACGATAGCAAGCGATTCAAGGTGGATACCACGCTTGCGGATAGCTTCGCCGCCCGGCTGAAAGCCTTTTTCAACGCATATACCAATACCCTCAACAGTCGCTCCTGCGCTCTGCACAAGGTCGATAAGACCTTCAAGCGCACAGCCATTTGCAAGGAAATCGTCAATGATAAGGATATGGTCATCGCTTGATATGTACTTTTTAGAAACGATAACATCATAGATCTTTCCGTGTGTAAAGGACTGTATCTTCGTGCTGTAAACCTCACCGTCGATATTAATGCTCTGCGCTTTTTTCGCAAAAACAACAGGGACCCCGAAATGCTGCGCTGCGATGCAGGCAATTCCGATACCCGAAGCTTCGATAGTAAGTATCTTATTGATACGAGTGCTTTCCTCGTCAAAAAGACGTCTGAATTCCTTTCCGATCTCATTAAAAAGCTCGATATCCATTCGGTGATTCAAAAAGCTGTCAACCTTTAAAACTCCGCCATCCTTAACAATACCGTCTTTACGAATTCTATCTTCAAGCAGTTTCATACCCAGAATACCTCCGCACATATTTATATAGGATAAATCCCCTGATAAAAAGCTATTGCCTTATCGTTCATTGTACCACACTAATTATTTTTCGTCAATATCAGACCGATTTTTTTATAAAAAAGCATATTCTATCGTCATAATGCACAATAAAATGTACAAATATTTAAAATAACTGTAAAAGTTGTTGTTAAGATATTGAATCTATTCACAAAAAGGTATATAATAAGAAACATAAAATAGTTATATTTTGTTTACTTTAGACAAAATTTGAATTCAGATTGGAGAGAACCCCCTATGAAACAGTATTCCGCAGAAAACATAAGAAACATAGCCCTTGCAGGTCACTCGGGTTCAGGTAAAACAGCCCTTTCCGAGGCACTTCTGCTCAAATCAGGCGCTACGCAGAGAATGGAACAGACATCTGCAACTCTTGCGTCATCGCTTGCTTCATTTGAATATAACGATATAAAGGTAAATCTTCTCGACACTCCGGGTCTTTTTGATTTTGCAGGTGGAATGTACGAGGGTGTTTCTGCCGCAGGAACAGTCATGATCACAGTTTCCGCAAAGTCGGGCGTTAAGGTCGGCACAGAAAAGGCTTACGAGCTTGCAAAAGACCTTGACAAGCCGAAAATGTTCGTTATCACAAAGGTCGATGATCCCGATGCAAACTATTTTAACGTTCTTACAGAGCTTAAAACCAAGTTCGGCCCGACTGTCTGCCCTGTTGTTTTCCCGATAATCAAGGATCATCAGGTCGTTTCATTCGTTAACCTTATCGAAATGAAAGCTTATACATACGACAGCAACGGAAACGCTGTTGAAACCGATATGCCGACCGCCGAGGTTTCCGAAAAGCTTGAATATCGTATGGACGGTCTTGTGGCTGCATTCTCCGAAGCTGTTGCCGAAACCGATGATTCACTTATGGAAAAATTCTTCGAGGGCGAAGCTTTCACTCAGAAAGAGCTTGTTCATGGTATTCACAAGGGCATGAATGAAGGAATCATCACACCGGTTGTATGCTGCTCGTCGACAACAACAGCAGGCGTTGATATGCTTCTCAAGGAGATCGAGCTTCTTCTTCCGTCCCCTGCCGACAACAAGCCTGTTATGTCCGAAACCGCGGCAGGCAACATTGTTGAAATAAACTGCAAGGAAAGCGAAACTGCCGCTGCTTATGTATTTAAGACAGTTGCCGATCCTTTTGTCGGCAAGATGTCATTCTTAAAGGTACTCGGCGGAAAAATATCCGCTAACACCGACTATATCAACAGCACAACAGCAGCACCCGAAAAGATCGGCAAGCTCTACACCTTCCTTAACAAAAAGCAGACCGAGATCACCGAAGCTTCCGCAGGCGATATTGCCGTTGCAGTAAAGATCGGTGCAAACACAGGTGATACTATCTGCGCATCTTCCCGTGTTGTCAAGGTCGCATCCCCCGACTTCCCGAAGCCTTGCTACGGAATGGCTGTACACGCAAAGACTCAAGGTGATGAAAGCAAGGTAAGCTCAGGTATTGCACGTCTTATCGAAGAAGACAAGACATTGAGCTTCGGACTTGATCCGTTTACAAAGGAACAGGTACTCAAAGGTCTTGGCGAGCAGCACCTTGAAAATGCTGTTGCAAAGCTTAAAACTAAATTCGGCGCTGATGTAACTCTCACCGAACCTAAGATCGCATACAGAGAAACTATCCGCAAAAAGGTAAAGGCTGAAGGCAAATACAAGAAGCAGACCGGCGGCCACGGTCAGTACGGTCATGTTTGGATCGAATTTGAACCATGCCTTTCCGACGGACTTGTATTTGAAGAAAAGGTTGTCGGCGGTGCAGTTCCTAAGAACTTCTTCCCTGCTGTTGAAAAGGGACTTCAGGACTGCGTAAAGAAGGGCGTACTTGCAGGCTGTCCTGTTATGGGTCTGAAGGCAATACTTGTCGATGGTTCATATCACCCTGTTGACAGCTCCGAAATGTCATTCAAAACTGCTGCTTCACTTGCATACAAGGATGGTCTTAAGCAGGCTGATCCTACTATCCTCGAACCTATCGGCAAGCTTTATGTTACCGCTTCGGACGAAAGCACAGGCGATATCATGGGAGATCTCAACAAACGCCGTGGCAGAGTTATCGGAATGACCCCCGTTAAGAACGGCATGACCGAGATCGAAGCTGAAGTACCTCTCCGTGAGATGCAGAGCTTTACAATGCAGCTCCGCCAGATCACACGAGGAAAAGGCAGCTTCACACTCGAATTCCTGCGCTATGAACAGCTTCCCGGAAACCTTGTAAGCGATGTTATTCTTTCAATGGGCGGCTCAGCAGAAGAATAAACATTTATAACACAAAAAAATTTGTCAATATGCGTAAAAAGCATATTGACAAATTTTGCATATTATATTAAAATATAAGTAGCTATAAAAATTCTGATCATGCCAGCTCAACCACTTAGTATTGATCAGCATTTACAATAAAAAAGGACGGGTTTGGATATGCAAATTAAGAAGATCATCGCTGCCGCTGCAGCGTCTGTTATAGCACTTTCCTCAGTTGCATTCTCGGCATTCGCTGACGAATATGCAACATTCTGCTTCGATACAGATACATCGCTTTCGATGTTCCAAAGCTACGGTTCAACCACCGAAACAGGATTCAGCACTTCTATTAACGAACAAACAAAAAATGACGGCAACGGTTCACTTATGCTCTCTGAGAATGTTACAGAATCAATAGCTGCTGATAGCCGCTCCGGAGGTATTTATATTGATTCGTCTTCACTTGGACTTGACAGCTTTGCCGGCTGCACAGTCACAATGAAGGTAATGTTCGATGAAAATGCCGCAAAGCTTTCTGAAAGTTTTTCTGTTTTTACTGATGGAATCGTTTGGATGTCTTACGATATCAGCAACGAACAGGCAGGTCAATGGGTCGATGCTGTATTGACCATACCGGGAAATGCAGACAATACAAGAATCGGATTTACAATCCCGGTTTTTGAAGCTTATAATGGCGCTGTCGCTTACGTTGACGACCTTACAGTCATAAAGTCTGATGGAACAGCCATTGCCAATATCGGAGATCAGAAAGAAACTACAAAAATCGAGGTTTCGATCGGAAAAACATCAAGAATCATTTTAATTGTTGTTGTATGCTTGATCCTTGTTGCAGTTGTTGTAGGCGTTGGATTCATTATTTCGAAGTTCCAGAACAGATTTACACAATAAAATCACAAAATACGCCGGTGGGATATTCCTGCCGGCTTTTTATTTTGAGTGATACATAAGCTTGACCTTTTCTGAAAAATATGTTATATTTCAATTATCAGAACTCAGGAGGAAGAATAAATGAAATCAAGGATAATAAACAGCGCAGGCGGACGCATTATCGCATATAAACAGCAAACAAACATCAACGCATTGAATGATATTGCCGGAAAATTCAGAATAAAACTTATTTCCGCCAATGATGATGACGCAGAAACACAGCTTGGATATTTTGCAGGATTTGAAGGTTTTACTCCAAGTGAAAAAAAGGGTGAAGCTGAAAAAGGATGTATCATATTCACCGGACTTTCGGGTAAACAGATCGACTTAGTTCTGGCGGAACTGCGGAAAGCGAAGATCGTTATCCCACTAAAAGCCGTTTTAACACCGTCAAATCAGAGTTGGAGTATAAAAAAGCTTGTAGCAGAGCTTGAAAAGGAACGTTCACAGCTCGGAGGATAATACTAAGGCAGCATAAACAAAACAAGGAAGCACCGATCAAATCGTTTTTTCGATTTAATCGGTGCTTCCTTAGCTTTCGCAAGTCAACAGCTTTTAGTTCTTGGACTTGATATACTCGTCCATTGCCTTTGCAGCAGTTTTTCCTGCGCCCATTGCGAGGATAACTGTTGCTGCACCTGTTACTGCGTCACCGCCGGCATAAACGCCCTCACGGGATGTAAGTCCTTCTTCATTACAGATGAAGCAGCCGTGCTTATTGGTTTCGATACCCTTTGTGGTATTCTTGATAAGCGGATTCGGTGATGTACCGATCGACATGATAACGCAGTCGACATCAAGGATAAACTCGGAATCTGCCTTAACGACAGGCTTTCTTCTGCCGCTCTCGTCAGGTTCGCCGAGTTCCATTTCAACGCACTTGAGTCCGTTGACAAACTTGTCCTCACCGCCCATTACCTCGATAGGATTGTTGAGTGTCTTGAAGATGATTCCCTCTTCCTTAGCGTGTTCAACTTCTTCCTTACGAGCAGGCATTTCAGCTTCGCTTCTTCTGTAAACTATGTATACATTCTCTGCGCCAAGACGCTTTGCGCATCTTGCAGCGTCCATTGCAACGTTACCGCCGCCGACAACTGCAACGCTCTTGTTATTCTTGATAGGAGTATCAGAATCTTCCTTATATGCTTTCATAAGGTTTACACGGGTAAGGAACTCGTTAGCGGAGTAAACACCCTTATAGTTTTCACCGGGGATACCCATGAATCTCGGAAGTCCTGCGCCTGAACCGATGAATACAGCTTCAAATCCCTCGTCCTCGAAAAGTTCGTCAACGGAGATTGTCTTGCCGACTACTGTATTTGTGATAACCTTAACGCCGAGAGCCTTGAGTCCCTCAACTTCCTTCTGAACGATAGCCTTAGGAAGTCTGAATTCAGGAATACCATAAACGAGAACGCCGCCTGCAAGGTGGAGAGCCTCGTAAATTGTTACATCATAACCCATTTTAGCAAGGTCGCCTGCGCAGGTAAGACCGGAAGGACCTGCACCGATAACTGCAACCTTATGGCCGTTCGGAGCCGTCTTTTCCGCAGCACTTGTGCTGTGCTCGTTATGCCAATCGGCAACAAAGCGTTCAAGTCTGCCGATTCCGACAGATTCAGCCTTGATACCTCTTACGCACTTACCTTCGCACTGGCTTTCCTGAGGACAAACACGTCCGCAGACAGCAGGAAGTGAGCTTGATTTTGTGATGATATCATAAGCGCCGTCAAAATCCTCGGCAGCAACTTTGGAGATAAAACCGGGGATATCGATACCTACGGGGCATCCGCTTACGCAAGGCTTGTTCTTGCAGTTAAGGCAGCGCTGTGCTTCATCGACAGCCATTTCCTTTGTATAACCGAGAGCAACCTCCTTAAAGTTGCAGCTTCTTTCCTTCGGATCCTGTGTAGGCATCGGATTTTTATTTGGTGACATATTCGGCATGATCACTTGACCTCCTTAGCGAAGAGATTGCACGTTTCCTCGTGCTTATGGCGTTCAAACGGCTTATACATTGAACCTCTGTCCATAGCCTCGTCAAAGTCAACGAGGAAACCGTCAAAGTCAGGACCGTCAACGCAGGCAAATTTGGTTTCGCCGCCAACTGTAAGACGGCAGCCGCCGCACATTCCTGTTCCGTCGATCATGATCGGGTTCATGGAAACAACAGTCTTGATGCCGAATTCCTTTGTAACAGCAACAACGAATTTCATCATAACGAGAGGACCGATAGCGATGACCTCATCGTACTTTTCGCCGCTTTCGATAAGCTTGCGGAGAGCTTCTGTAACAAGACCCTTTTCGCCGTGTGAACCGTCATCTGTCATCATGCAGAGCTTGTCGGAAACTGCATTGAACTCGTCTTCAAGGATAACGAGGTCTTTATTTCTGAAACCAACGATAGAATGAACTTCACAGCCGAGGTTATGAAGCTTCTTTGCGATAGGATATGCGATCGCACAGCCTACGCCGCCGCCGACAACAGCGACCTTTTTAAGTCCGTCTGTATGGGAAGCAACGCCGAGAGGACCAACGAAATCCTGTATGTATTCTCCCTCGTTCTTATGGTTAAGCTTTTCGGTAGTTGCACCAACGATCTGGAAAATGATGGTGACAGTACCCTTTTCTCTGTCAAAATCTGCAACTGTGAGCGGAATACGCTCGCCATCCTCGTCAACTCTGAGGATGATAAACTGACCCGGTTCAGCCTTTTTGGCGATCATGGGTGCTTCGATGTCCATGAGCGTAACAGTCGGGTTAAGCTCTTTTTTTCGAACAATCTTATACATTATCTCATTCCTTTACAAAAAAATAAACGCATTCTCCCTATGGCATAATGCTATATACTCATTATACCGCAAAAAAACGCTAAAGTCAACAACTGCCAAACAAATTACGGCATAATTTTGGTACAAAAAACACATCTTTTTCCGTTATACTAAAGAAACGCTGATTAATACTAATTCCAAACCAACCTATAGACAAATACTCGGATATAATAATCCAATTCTGCGTCAGACTCCCTTGACAGGCGACAGCCTGCCTGCGGTCGTCTTTCTTGACTTGGATTATTCTATCTGTCGTCTTTGTCTATAGAACGGTTTGGAATTAGTATAAATCGTTTCTGCCGTTTTTCAAAATGTCTATGTCATAATGACATTAAAGACAGGAAATTCATACATTTTCAAAACGGCTAAACGAACGCTTTGCTTTGTCTCAGCAATAATCAGCGTATCCCTAAACGACATTTAAAATTTGGAAAAAATCAAGCCGACAATCTCGTAACTGTTGAAAACAGTTTGTTTAGTATTAAACAATGTTCGTCATTTTTACCGACCTGTCCGAATATAATTATAAACAAAGAAAACCAACCGCAGAAAAGCGGTTCAGACTAATACTGGGAGAGAGTAAAAATGGCAGAAAATATCAAACTCGGACTTTCTTCATCTGCGGCAGAGGAACGCCTGCTGCGGTATGGTGAAAACCGCATTGCAAGCAAGAAAAAGACTGCGCCGATAAAAATTTTCCTCGGGCAGTTCCGTGATGTTATGGTAATGATACTGCTGATCGCAACTGCGGTCTCGTTTTTTCTCGGAGAGGTCTATGACGCCATTACTATTATTATAATAGTGCTTCTGAATGCGATCTTAGGCTTTATCCAGGAATATAAGACCGAAAAAACGCTTATTGCGCTGAAAAATATGACTGCACCGACTGCAAAGGTCTACCGTGACGGTCATCTGAACGAACTTCCCGCGGCACAGCTTGTTCCGGGAGATGTTATCTCGCTCGAAGCAGGAGATAAAGTTCCTGCCGATGCAGCATTGCTCGAATGTCGGGGACTGTTCGCCGAGGAAAGCATTCTCACAGGCGAATCTGCTCCCGTTTCAAAAGCATCTGGAAGTCCCGATGACGCCGACAACGCTATCGGGAAAACCAACATCGTTTACAGCGGAACGGTCATTACAAGAGGAACGGCGCTTGCAAAAGTCATCGCAACAGGACTTTCCGCTCAGGTCGGAAAGATATCGGGAATGCTAACCGAAATTGAAGAAGAAGAAACGCCTTTGCAGAAAAGGCTCGGCGAACTCGGAAAGATCGTTGCGATAATATGCACGATCGTCTGTGTGATCGTTGCAGGTGCAGGAATTCTACACGGCGAACCGCCGTTCACTATGCTCATGACAGGCATTTCCGTTGCGATAGCAGCTATACCCGAAGGTCTTCCTGCGACCGTAACTATCGCACTTGCGCTCGCTGTCCGCCGTATGCTTGCACAAAAAGCGCTTGTACATAAGCTGCATTCGGTCGAAACCTTAGGCTGTGCAACGGTCATCTGTACCGACAAGACAGGAACCGTCACCGAAAACAAAATGACCGTTACAAAGGTGTACTGCGGTGAAAAGCTATATGACATCTCGGGCAGCGGTTACACCATGAAAGGCGGAATTTCCGAAAGCGGTCAAAACGTCAACCCAAGTGCAAACAAAGCTCTGACAGAACTTATGAACTGCGCCGTTCTCTGTACAAACGCAGATATCAGCGCACCTGCGGAACTCCCCCAGCGTGAACGTGGTCAGCTCAAAGCATACGGAAAACCGAACGAATGGAAAGCCGCCGGCGACCCGACCGAGATCGCTCTGCTCATAATGGCGGCAAAATCAGGTTTTACAGCCGACAAGCTTCATCATAGCTTCCGCAAAGCTGAAGAGATACCGTTTGACAGCGAAACACGCTGCATGACCGTGATATGCAAAAGCGGTTCGGGCAGAGTAGCTTTCACAAAAGGTGCTTTTGACGTTATCCTCCCACGCTGCTCATTTATAATGACAAAAGACGGCGTTAAACCGCTCACGCCCTCACTC
Organism: Oscillospiraceae bacterium; assembly: GCA_051881735.1. GTDB lineage: Bacteria > Bacillota > Clostridia > Oscillospirales > Ruminococcaceae > UMGS363. Next base: position 2,735 of record JBJEQL010000144.1, on the reverse strand, counting down.
CGCCGCCGCCTTGAAGATGAACACGAAAAACTCACAGGCGAAGCGCTCCGTGTGCTTGCGCTCTGCGAGAAAAATCTTGACGAGAACAGCAAGGACTGCGCAAACGGCATGATCTTCCTCGGGCTCGCAGGAATGACCGACCCACCTCGCCCCGAAGCTATCGAAGCGGTAAAACTCTGCCGCAAAGCGCATATCCGAACGGTAATGATAACGGGCGATCACAAGAATACAGCCGCTGCGATCGCCAAAAAAGCAGGCATACTCCGTGGAAACGACATTGTCATGACAGGTGCGGAGCTTGCAGCACTTTCCGATAACGAACTTGACGATATCATTGACAAAGTTGCTGTTTACGCCCGTGCAACACCCGAAGATAAGCTGCGTATCGTCCGTGCGTTCAAGCGCAGAGGCGATATCGTTACAATGACAGGTGACGGAGTTAATGACGCACCTGCCGTAAAAGAAGCTTCTATCGGCGTTGCAATGGGCATCACAGGAACGGACGTAACCAAAGAAGCCGCTGATGTAGTTCTGCTTGACGATAACTTCGCAACGCTTGTAAAAGCAGTCGAGCAAGGTCGTGGGATATATGCAAATATACGCAAATTCGTGCGTTATCTGCTGTCCTGCAATATCGGCGAGGTTCTGACGATGTTCATTGGAATAATTCTCGGAATGCCTGTCGTGCTGCTGCCCACACAACTGCTGCTTGTGAACCTTGCAACGGACGGACTTCCTGCAGTTGCGCTCGGAGTAGAACCTACGGATCGTGAATGCATGAATAAACCGCCGAGAAAAGCAAACGAAAGCTTTTTCTCGGGCGGACTAATGGCAAAGATCATATTCAGAGGAATACTGATCGGAGTTTGCACACTCGGCTGCTTTATGCTGACGAATTATATGTCGGGAAGCATTGAAACTGCAAGAACAGCAGCACTTTTCACGCTTGTAATGACACAGCTTGCACACGTTTTTGAGTGTAAATCGGAAACGAAGAATATCTTCACCGTGCCGTATTTCAATAACCCGAAGCTGATCTTAGCAGCATTATCCTCACTCTGCATAATTTTTGCGGCAATATATGTGCCATTTATGCAGGTGATCTTTTCAACAGCCGCACTTTCGGGACAACAGCTTGCAATAGCATTTGGATTTGCGATATTTGCACCGCTGCTTCAATGCTTAATTCGTAATGCGTAATTCCGGATTATTCTGGCATCAAAAATTCACCCCTAAACTGTAGGGGCGGATTCTATATCCGCCCAATTTTGCAATGATTTGTGATGAAAAAGGCTTGACATATCAGTCAAAAGAGTATATAATATAAACATAAAGAGAGCATACCGATAGACGGTCGCTCCCAATAGTTGGTTAAAAGAAATAACCGCCAAGTTGGTAGCTCGGGCGGTTATTTCTTTTTATTATTGCTATTTTGCATTAACTGTATTACAGCGCAAATAAGTAAACCCAAAGTCAGAACTTCAAGAACACCCATAGCAACGCCCCCTTCCCGGGAGCAAAAGATTGACCGCCTACCGTTTATACTAATTCCAAACCGTTCTATAGACAAAGACGACAGATAGAATAATCCAAGTCAAGGAAGACGACCGCAGGCAGGCTGCCGCCTGTCAAGGGAGTCTGACGCAGAATTGGATTATTATATCCGAGTATTTGTCTATAGGTTGGTTTGGAATTAGTATTAGGTATGCCCATAAGAACATTCTATCATTTGTGAAGTTTGTTGTCAATAATTTTATTGAAAAATAAAATTTGCAAACAAGGGTGCATATCACGAAAAATTCTGTTCGTGATATGCACCCTTATTGTATTTTTCAAACAGATCTACAAATTATAATAATTCCGAATTACGCATTCCGAATTACGCATTAATCTCACTTCTTGTCCACCATAAGCGAGCATACAAGATTTGAGAATTCAAGCGGATCTTCTATCGGCATTCCTTCGATGAGGAGCGCTTCGGTATAAAGTATCTTACTATAATCCGCAAGCTTTGCTTTATCGTTTGCATAGAGGTCTTTCAGCACTCCGAATATCTCATGCTTAGGATTGATCTCAAGCACCTTCTGCGCTTTTACATCCTGATCGTTCGGCATTGCTGCAAATGTTTTTTCCATTTCAAGTGAGATCTCGCCCTCATTTGTGATGCAGACAGGGTGAGATTTCAGTCTTTCGGAAAGCTTTGCAGAATTTACCTTTCCGCCGAGAGCCTTTGCGACTTCTTCAAGCATATCCTTGCTTTCCTCTGCAAGCTTCTTGAACTCTTCCTTTTCCTCGGGAGAATCAAGGTCAAGGTCAGCGTCGGAAACTGACTTAAACTGCTTTTCGCTATACTCGCCGAGGACTTTAAGTGCAAACTCGTCAACGCTTTCGGTGAGATAAAGAATTTCGTAACCTTTATCCTTTACGACTTCGGTCTGCGGAAGAGCGTCTACCTTATCGACAGTTTCGCCTGCTGCATAGTAGATATACTTCTGGTCTTCCTTCATTCTCTCGACATATTCATCGAGCGTTACAAGCTTTTTCTCGTTGGAAGAATAGAACAGAAGCAGGTCTTTAAGCAGATCCTTATTTGCACCGTAACCGTTATAAACGCCGAACTTTATCTGCATACCAAAGTTCTTCCAGAGCTGTTCGTACTTTTCACGATCATTGTTCAGCATCTTCTTAAGCTCGTTTTTGATCGTCTTTTCAAGCGATTTTGCGATAAGCTTGAG
>JBJEQL010000143.1:0-3582 GCA_051881735.1 Oscillospiraceae bacterium | reverse complement strand
GTTATGGGCGGAGTTTATATAATTTCCGTTATAATTGAAATGCTGCTTTTTACCGCTTCTATCGCTTATATGTAATGAGGTGACAGCTATGGAGAACAAAAAGTTCCGCAGGCTGCTGGCACTTATTGCGGCTGTTGGTATCCTATGTACGGCAGGACTTACGGGATACACGGTTTACCTTAAAGAACATTGCTCAATACTTACGTTTATAAGCAACGAGTGACGGAGGGCGGCTATGACAAAAAAACAATGGCTTATTATTATTTTCACCCTGCTGTCATTTGTGGTTTTTGACCTTGGCATATATTTCTGTTTTACGTCAAGGTATGTTGATCGCTCGCCCGAGCTTATGAGAAGCAGCTCGATTGAGCTTGACAAGTATCTGCCGTTTGATGATAATTCCCTTGCGGTAAAAACAGAAACCGACCTTACGCTTTCGGGAGAGCTGCCCGTGTTGGACGGAGCAACTGCACTTTTTCCAATCTACTCGGCTTTTATGGACGCATATTATCCCGAGGGAAGCTGCGATTTCGACGGAAGTCAATTTTCGGAAGAAAGTCTGCTGCAAAAGCGTGGTACGACAGGTGCATACAAGGCGATATGCAGCGGTGGAGCGGATATTATCTTCGTTGCACAGCCATCGGCAGAGCAGCTTGAATATGCGGAACAGCTCGGGGTTGAGCTTGAGTTTGTTCCGATAGGCTATGAAGCCTTTGTGTTTATCGTAAATTCGGGAAATTCTGTTGATGGACTTACCACAGAGCAGATAAAGGACATTTACAGCGGAAAGATAAAAAACTGGAAAGACTTAGGCGGAGAGAATACACCTATTATACCCTTGCATAGAGCGGAAAACAGCGGCTCACAGACGGCTATGGTTGCATTTATGGGCGATACTCCGCTTATGAAGCCGCCTGCGGTGCTGTTCGGCAGGTCGATAGGCTACTCGTTCAGGTTTTACGTTTCGGATATATCGGGAAAAGAAGATATAAAAATGCTTTCCGTTGACGGAGTTTATCCCGACAAGGACAGCATACGAAGCGGAAGTTATCCTGTGACCGACTGCTTTTATGCAGTTTACCGCAAGGACAGCACAAATGAAAATATACCCCTGCTTATTGAGAGAATACTTTCGGACGAGGGGCAGGATATCATAGAACGTACCGGCTATGTCGGTATCGGAATTTGAAAGGAAGATTTTTTATGCTTACAAGCAAACAGAGAGCACATCTTAAAAGTATCGCAAGCACAGAAGATACGATCTTACAGGTCGGCAAAAATGGCATTGTCGATACTCTTGTTACACAGGTGAGCGACGCACTTAAGGCAAGAGAAATTATTAAAATGAAGGTTCTTGAGGGAGCAATGCTCAGTCCTGCCGAGGCAGCTGCAGAGCTTGCGGAAAAGACCAAGTCCGAGGTCGTTCAGGTCATCGGAAATAAGTTCGTTCTTTTCAAGCGCAATCCCCAGAACCCCAAGATAAAGCTTTAACATGGGCAGAATTGCATTATTCGGCGGCAGTTTCAACCCTGTTCATAACGGGCATTTCAACCTTGTAAAGGAAACTGCGGAGAAGAATTCGATTGACCGTGTTTTTGTAATTCCGACATACGTTTCGCCGTTCAAAAAGGACAGCAGCGGTTTTGTCGCAGACGGAAAAGACCGGCTTGAAATGTGCAGACTTGCGTTTGAAGAGCTGCCGTATGTAACGGTGAGTGACTATGAGATATCGCAGGCAGAAGTTAGCTATTCTATAAACACAGTTACGCATTTTCATCAGAAATTCCCCGATGACGAGCTGTTTTTCATCATGGGGAGTGATATGCTGCTTTCGTTTGACAGGTGGTATCGTTACAAGGATATACTTGCACTTTGCACGGTCATAGCCGCTTCACGTGAGGACAAGGGCAGCGATATTCAACTTCTTAAGGCGAAAGCCGAAGAGCTTTCTGATTTTGGAAATATCATCGTGACGGAAATATCAGCATTTGAGCTTTCATCATCTGAAATTCGTGAAAAAATTATAAAAAATTGCGATTTATCTTGCTATATGAATGAAAATGTAGTAAAATATATTGTGGCAAATAATGTTTATGAAAGATTAAAATGCAAGGACTGATAAAAATGTATTCCGATGCGGAGCTTATCGATATTTTAAGCATAAGACTTTCAAAAAAACGCTTCACACACAGCGTCAACGTTGCGGAAATGGCAAAAAAGCTTGCCGAAGCGCACGGATATAAAGATCCCGATGAAGCTTACACCGCAGGTCTTGTTCACGACTGCTGCAAGGAGATCTCAACTGCCGAGCAGCTTGCAATGGTGAAAAAATCACGCAGGAACGTCTGCGAAGCAGAGCTGAAAACGCCTGCGCTTTATCACGCAGTTGCAGGAGCGTACTATGCGGAAACTGTTTTTGGTTTCACAAGCGAGGATTTCCTCAATGCTATCCGCTACCACACGACAGGCAGAGCGGAAATGAGCGAGCTTGAAGAGATAGTTTACATGGCAGACTTGGTTTCTGCCGAGCGCAGCTTCAAGGACGTTGAAAAGTTCCGCAAGCTTGCGTTTGCAGATATGAAAAGAGCGGTGCTTGAATCGGTCGTTCACTCGATAAACGAGGTCATGGAAAAGCGTTCGCTTATCCCGACACAGACTCTTGAAGCGTATAATTACTATACAGAGATCGTTAAAAAAACGGAGGAATAAAATGGCAGAGCTTACACAGCAGCAGGTACTTGAAATCGCCGTTAAGGCACTCGACAGCAAAAAAGCCGAGGATATAAAGGTTATAAAGATAAAGGATATTTCCGTCCTTGCCGACTATTTTGTTATCGCAGACGGAACAAGCTCCACTCAGACGAGAGCGCTTGCAGACGAGGTCGATTTCAAACTCAGCGAGCAGGGCATACAGCCGCACAGCGTTCAGGGCAATAACGGCTCAAACTGGATTATTCTTGACTATTCGGACGTTATCGTTCACGTTTTTTCAAGAGATCAGAGAGAGTTCTATAACCTTGAACGTCTTTGGAGCGACGGCGAGGAGATAGATATTTCCGCTTGGCTCAAATAAACGAATGACAAATTAATTTATGAAAAGGATTTGATGAAAAATGGCAGAACGCTATGACTATGCCGCAATCGAAAAGAAATGGCAGAAATACTGGGAGGAAAACGAAACATTCAAGACCGATGTTTGGGATTTCTCCAAGCCGAAATACTATGTTCTTGATATGTTCCCTTATCCTTCGGGCGTTGGTCTTCACGCAGGACATCCCGAGGGCTACACAGCTACCGACATTGTTTCCCGAATGAAGAGAATGCAGGGCTATAATGTTCTTCACCCGATGGGATATGACTCATTCGGTCTGCCTGCAGAGCAGTATGCTGTAACTACGGGCAATCACCCTAACGGTTTTACTCAGGAAAATATCAAGACATTCTCAAAGCAGCTCAAAGAGCTTGGTTTTGACTATGACTGGACAAAAATGGTCGCAACGTCCGACCCGAACTTCTATAAATGGACGCAGTGGATATTCAAGCAGCTTTATCTTGACGGCTATGCAAAGTATGTGGATATGC
>JBJEQL010000142.1:0-3587 GCA_051881735.1 Oscillospiraceae bacterium | reverse complement strand
TCGGATAAGATTGTGCTTTCCGCCCGAGCATTTTACCTCAAGCTTGCCGTTGTTGAAATCGGTGCTGTAAACGTGGGGGAGAGCGCTGATCTTTTCAAGGATATCATCGGGAACCTCCGAGATCTCAACCGAAATAGTTTCGGTATTCTTTATCATCTTTTTCAGCTCGTCTTTGGTACCTTCCGCAATCTTCTTACCCTTGTCCATGATAGCGATGCGTGTGCAGATCTGTTCAACCTCTTCCATGTAATGCGAGGTGTAAATGATTGTAGCACCTTCCTCGTTGAGTTTCTGAATACCTTCAAGTATCTTATTTCGGCTCTGAGGGTCAACCGCAACGGTCGGTTCGTCGAGAATGATAAGCTTAGGCTTGTGTGCGATTCCGCAGGCAATGTTAAGACGTCTGAGCAGACCGCCTGAAAGCTTTTTGGGGTAGAAATGTATGAAATCCTGAAGCTCCGTGAATTCTATTGCATCCTGAACGCACTTTTTGCGTTCTGCCTTGTCCTTGATGTAAAGTCCGCAAAAATAGTCGATGTTTTCGATGACCGTAAGCTCGTCAAATACAGCAACATTCTGCATGATGATACCGATATTGCGTTTTGCTTCGTAATTATCGGGAGTCATTTTTTGACCGAATATCTCAATGTTGCCCTTGTCGAATGCAAGAAGCGAAAGCAGACAGTTTATTGTCGTACTTTTTCCCGAACCGTTTGGTCCAAGAAGTCCGAATACCTCGCCCTGCTTTATTTCAAGATCAAGATGGTCAAGTGCGATAAGATCTTTGTACCGCTTTACAAGATTTTCAATTTTTACGATTGTATCTGCCATGATGAATCCTCCTTTTGGTGATACGCTGATTAATGCAAAGCTATTTATATTTTTGCAATCGTTTCCCTTGTTATGATTTAATTATACACACATATCGAGCGAGTTGTAAGTGTCAATCGTCAGAAAATGATATGACAAATGTAATTTTTTTGTAGACACAAGCTGTTTTTTATGGTAAAATCATAATATGTGAATCGTTAATAATGTTTGGGGTGACGGATTTGAATAGGCTTATAGATAAAGCGGCGGTTCTGCTGCTTTGTATCGCAGCGCTTATAGGGTATGAGGATTTCGATGTTCCTGTTATTGCACTGCTTGTTGCGACAGCTCTTTCTGCGATAAGTCAGAGCTTTTCGGCAAGAGTATCACTCGCTTCGGAAATAATTATGGCAGTCCTTTGCTTTGCAGAACCCGTGTTCTGTTGTATGATACCGCTTATGATATATGATTTCCTGCGTGACAAACGGCTGTGGCTGATTATTCCATCAGCAATATCTGTTATCATATATGCAGGCAGCTTCAGTACCTTACAGATAATGCTTTTGCTTTGCGGAGCGTTTATAGCGTTTATCCTTTGGCGCAATACAGCACGTCTTGAAGAAGCGGAAAAGAAGCTTATACTTACAAGAGATGATTCAGAGGAAGTAAACCTGCTGCTACAGCAGAAAAACAAGCAGCTCCGTGAAAATCAGGATAACGAGATAAAGCTTGCGACAATGAAAGAACGTAACCGAATCGCAAGAGAAATACACGACAATGTCGGACACATGCTTACACGTTCGATATTGCAGGTCGGGGCGCTTATTATCATAAACAAGGACGAAGCGCAGCGTGAAAGCCTTTTAAGCTTAAAGGAAACCCTTGACTCCGCTATGACAAGCATTCGAAACAGCGTACATAATCTGCACGATGATTCTATTGACTTAAAGCTTGCGGTGAACGATGCGGTAAAGCCGATAATGGAAAGCTTCAATGTCGAGTGTGACTACGATTTTTCCGAAAGTATGCCGAAAAAAGTCAAGCTTGGTTTTTTGGGGATAATCAAGGAGGCTCTTTCAAATGCCGTAAAACACAGCAATGGTGACAGAATAAGGATATCCATCAGAGAACACCCGGGTTTCTATAAGCTTGAGGTAACTGACAACGGCAAATGTGAAAGGATTTCCGAAAGCGGCATAGGACTTTCAACAATGCGTGAAAGGGCTGAGGACTTGGGAGGGATAATAAACATATCCGCCTCGGAAAATGGCTTCATGGTAGTGGTTTCCATACCAAAGTAACCGCTGCTTAGATTTGCCGCAGCAATAATCAGCGGTTCCATAAAAAAGACAATGATAACGGAGAGATCTAATATGAATATAGTGATTATTGATGATGACAAGCTTGTTGCGCTGTCGCTGAAAACAATTCTGGAAAGCACAGGCAAGATAACCGTTGCCGCAACCGGAACCTGCGGACAGGACGCCATAAGGCTTTATGACGAGCATACCCCCGATGTTATGCTTATGGATATACGCATGGAGGGCATGACGGGAATTGAAGCAGGCGAGCAAATTCTAAAAAAACACAGCGATGCAAAAATTCTATATCTGACGACCTTTTCAGATGATGAATACATAGTAAAAGCCCTTAGCATGGGGGCAAAGGGATATATTCTGAAACAGAATTTTGAGAGCATCGCTTCTGCGCTTGACGCTGTAATGGGCGGTCAGAGCGTTTTCGGTGAGCAGGTCGTCACCAAGCTGCCCATGCTGATGAAAACGAAATACGACTTCGACTATTCCAGATATGACATCAATCCTAAAGAGCAGGATATTATCAAGCTTGTTGCTGAGGGTATGAGCAACAAGGAGATAGCCGCCGAGCTTTTTCTTAGCGAGGGAACAGTTAGAAATTACCTCAGCGAAATACTGGAAAAGCTCAACTTGCGCGACAGGACTCAGCTTGCGGTATTTTATTATACCAATGTTAAAGCTTAAGGCGGTAATAAATAAGGCGTGTATCCTACTTAACGGTAAGATGCACGCCTTTCTGTATAGTCCGCTTATGTGATGAAAGGTTGTTTCGGATTTTGAATGTTCCTCAAAAGGGCGAAACGATTGCTTCGCTTTGCCGCAGCAATAATCAGCGTATCCCTAATGAAAGATTTTTGGCTGTTTCATAATCCAAAGGTTTGCCCCAAACAAAGCCTTGAATGAAATCACAGTTGTTTTCGTCCAGCTTTTTAAGCTGCTGTTCATTTTCGACACCCTCAGAGATGACTTCACAACCCATAAGATGACCCATTGAAATTATAGCATTGACAAATTCGCATCTCTGCTCGTTATTTTCAATATCATCGATAAGACTTTTATCAATTTTAAGCAGATTTATGGGCAACTGTGAAAGGTAATTCAGTGAGGTATAGCCTGTTCCGAAATCATCAAGAGCAAACTGAACTCCAATTGAACGTAAAGCCTTGATATTATTGATAGTAGTATTAACAGAGCTTACCATGCAGTATTCGGTGATCTCGATCTCAAGGTTCTTTGCAGGAAATCCCGTTTCTTTGAGAAATCTTTCGATTTTTTCAGGAAACCCTGAAGAAGCAATATTTTTTGCTGATACATTTATTGAAACGATCAGATCCCTGTTTCCGTTTAGAACAATATCCTTGTATTCGTTCATTGCTCTTTGGATAACGTAATCATCTATGTAGATTATCTGTTCGCTCATTTCCGCAACAGGAATGAATTCGCCGGGGCTTACAAAAGTGC
>JBJEQL010000141.1:0-3588 GCA_051881735.1 Oscillospiraceae bacterium | reverse complement strand
ATTGGATTATTATAGCCGAGGATTTGTCTATAGGTTGATTTGGAATTAGTATTAATTGTGTTATTTCCAACCGGTCGCAAGCTTGTGAACAAGCTGCGCTCCGATCTGATCGAGCGGAAGCTGTTCCGAACAGGCGCCGAGCTTGAATGCCTCCATAGGCATACCGTAAACAACGCAGCTTTCCTTGTTCTGACCGATAGTATATGCGCCCTTCTGGTGAATTTTCAGCAGACCCTTTGCACCATCTGCACCCATTCCGGTAAGCAGAGCAGCAACTGTCTTTGCACCGGAAGTTTCGGCAACGCTGCTGAAAAGCACATCAACGGACGGGCAATGCCCCGAGACCTTTTCACCCTCGTAGCACTTTATAAAATATCCCTTTGCGTCCTTTTTCAATTCCATCTGAAGGCCGCCTGCGCCGATAACGCAGTCACCGGATTTTAATCTGTAACCGTCTGAAGCTTCACAGACATGGACAGCACAGCTTTTATCAAGTCTTTCCGCATACATTTTCGTGAAAACGGGCGGCATATGCTGAACAACAACGACCGGCGGCATATTATCGGGGAAAGACTTTATAACACATTCAAGTGCGTCCGTTCCGCCTGTTGACGCTCCAAGCGCAACAACGTAACCCTCGGCGGTTCGCTGCGACAAGACAGGGATATCATTTTTATCGGGAAGAACCGGAACCGCTTTTTTCAATGCATTTGAAGGCGAATCCGGAACCACCGCAAGTCCATCGACCTTTGAGGCGTTCTTTTTCTTATAGTTTTCGGGGTTTCCTGCTGCGATGATAGCTTTCGTTGCGATAAGGCTCGCAAAGGTACCGAATTCATTGTTGCGGCCGGGCTTCAGCATAAAATCGGCTGCGCCTGCTTTTTTTGCGTCTGTTTCGGAAAAGCTGTTGTTGGAAGTAACCATTATGCACGGTACAGGATACTGTGCCATAAGCTCCGACACAAACTCAAACCCGTTCTTTTTCGGCATTTCAACATCAATGATAATGACATCGGGTTTCAGCTCGATGACCTTATCCTTTGCGTCAAAAGCGTCGCACGCAGTACCGACCACCACGATAGAACGGCTTTCCGACAGCTTTTGTGCGAGTGCCTCACGAAAAAGCCTTGAATCATCGACAATTAAAAGCTTTTTTTTATTAATACTCATAACTGTTAAATACGGCAGCGGATATGCTGTTATTTATCGCCGATCACTTTTCTGTAAACGGCAGGCTTGATGTAGGTATAGCGTGTGCCCTTACCTACACTTTCAGCGTGTCCGACATAGAGATAGCCGCCATCTTTCGTAACATCGTAAAATCTCTCGACCAAAGCGTTTTTGGTGTCCATTTCAAAATAAATCATGACATTTCTGCAGCTGATAAGATCATATTTCTTTCCTACAGGAATTTTATCCATGAGGTTGAACTGCTTGAACTCTATCATTTTGCGCACTTTATCGGTCACCTGATAGGTGTTTGCGTCGAGTTTGTTGAAATATTTTGTGACCCATGCAGGGGGAACGTCCTTGATCTGCTCCACCGTATATATTCCTGCGGTCGCTGCAGCAAGAACATCGGTATCAAGGTCGGTCGCAAGAAGCTTTATCACCCAGCCCTTGCCGGAGAAATATTCGTCTATCGTCATAGCCAGCGTATATGGTTCCTGACCTGTTGACGAAGCTGCGCACCAGACATTGAGAGTTTTATCCTTATTCGTCTTTTCAAAATAAGGCAGAAGAGTCGTCTTAAGGTACTCAAAATGCTCGGGTTCACGCATGAAATATGTATGGTTCGTAGTCAGCTTGTTGACAAGCTGCATAGTTTCCTTGCCGGTCTTATCGGCAAATGCGAAATCTATGAATTCTTTGAATGATTTGAAGCCTCGGCTTGCAACCATATTGGAAAGTCTGCCTTCGATAAGAACCCTTTTCTTTTCAAGGTTGATACCGTAGTTTTTCTTCATATAATCGACAAGGCGCTTAAAATCATCATCTGTAAGCTTTAGCATCATTTTGGGTTTGCTCCGGATATTATTATTTTATTCGTTGGAAACGAGCTTATGACAGTCGAGGAGAAGCTTTATTTCGTCCTCAAAATTGATTATGTTCTTGATATAGTGAGTAGAGTTAACGTTTTTGCTGTCAGGAACCTTGCTGATAATATTCTTATCTGCAACAACGACTTCCTGAACACGGTCAACAATAACGCCGACCTGCTCGCCTGTGTCAAATTCAAGCACTATAATGCAGGTTCTGTCATCGAATGGGATCTCTTCCATTCCGAAGCGTTTTCTGATACTGATAACCGGCACGATCTTACCACGCAGGTTGATAACGCCCTTGATATAATCGGGTATCTTCGGAACGACTGTGATCTGCTCAATGCTTATGATCTCGTTGATAAATTCGATCTCAATGCCATAAGTCTTTTCGCCGATGGTGAAGAAGAGTATCTCTGTTCCGTCAGCGGTAAAGGTCTTTTTCTTTTCGGCAGTAGCAGTAAAAATTTCTTCGCTCATTATTTTCATCTTCCCTTTTGAGTTGATTCAGGTTTTTTTAAGGCGCCTGTCACCCTTTAATATGTATATGCGGATCAAAAGCCGCCGAGGATATTTGCAACATCAAGAATGATAGTGATAGAACCGTCGCCGAGGATAGAGCAGCCTGCCATACCGTTCTGCTTAACGTTGAAGTTATTGAGCAGCGAAGAGAACGGCTTAACAACTACCTGCTGTTCACCGATAAGCTCATCGGCGAAGATGCAAGCGCACTTGCCCTCTGTTTCAACAAGGATAACAATACCCTCGAAGAGGTCGTCCGTTCCGGGTTCAAGGTCATAGATATCATAAAGTCTGATAAGCGGGAAGCACTCGCCTCTTATCATGATCATTTCCTTGCCGTCGGTATCCTTTATAAGCTGACTCGGCTTAACCTTGAATGACTCTCTGATAGAGTTTATCGGAATTGTAAAGATAGACTGACCGACAGAAACTTCCATACCGTCAACAATTGAAAGTGAAAGAGGGATCTTGATGATGAAGTTGCTTCCTTCTCCCCACTTTGAATCAACGGAAACAGTACCGCCAACCTTTTCAATGTTCTTCTTTACAACGTCCATTCCGACGCCTCTGCCGGAGTATTCGGTAACCTGCTCATTGGTGGAGAAGCCGGGGAGCATGATCATATTGTAGATTTCCTTTTCGGAATACTCGTTCATCGGCTTTGTAAGAAGTCCGTTTCTTTCAGCCTTTTCAAGAACTTTCTGTGCATTGATTCCTGCACCGTCATCTGCGATAACGATAATAACCTCATTTGAGGAGTTATAAGCGGAAAGTGTGATCTTGCCCTTTGCAGGCTTGCCTCTTGCGATTCTGTCCTCAACATTGTCCTCGATACCGTGATCCATCGAGTTTCTTACCATGTGCATAAGAGGATCGTTGAGCTGATCTATGATAGACTTGTCAACTTCTGTTTCTTCACCCTCGAACACGAGGTCAACATCCTTGCCAAGCTTTACCTTCATATCACGAACGATACGGGTCATCTTGTTGAATGCGCCCGAAATAGGAACCATTCGGATAGACA
>JBJEQL010000140.1:0-15362 GCA_051881735.1 Oscillospiraceae bacterium | reverse complement strand
AATGGTTTTTCACATCGTTTAATGAAAGCATTCCTGTGAAATCTGACGCCGCAAGAGGCTCATCGCTCCACAATGCATAAGAAGCGCTTGTTCCCGATGGATCCATAACAAATCCAAAATATCCTTCAAAATTTCCGCCGATATAATCTGTAATATCACATACTGCTCCGCTGCTCTGTCCTGTACACTGACCGTTACCGTTGACAGTATTAATAAAGATCTCATTCGCATCAAACTGACCGCCGTTTTTATATGCGTCTGTGATCGCAAGCTGGGCGCCGGACAAAATACTTTTGGCATTAGCGTTATACTGTGAAATCCTTGATTTTTTTACATAACTGAGCATTGACGGTATAAGTATTGCCGCCAAAATACCTATAATTGCGATAACTACGATAAGTTCAATCAACGTAAAACCTTTTGCTTTCCCCCTCATAACAATAGCCCCTTTCAAAATATGCAATTATTAAACCTAAAACATTGCAATTATTATACTTTAATGATACACCATATTACACAAATTGTCAATAGGTTACTGTAATTTTTTTCATTTTTATAAACTTAAATCCCATAAATAATATATTTCGGAACACAGATCATCAAAATTCCACTCTTTTTCAGTATTTTTAGGATCTGCAGGATCATTAATGTACAAAACGCCATCGTCCGAACAGCCTCTGATAATAATTGAATGACCGCCGAATGTTTCCCCGAACATACCTGCCAAAACAACATGACCGTTATCGAGCATTTCTTTTATTAATTCTATACTCGGCTTACCCTCTCCGCCGTCTGATTCATCATAATTATATTCCACTGTGGATAAACCAATACTTTCGCATATATCTTTTACATAGTGCGCAGTAACACCACCCGGAAATGTTACAGCTCCCATCTCTTCCGCCATTCTCGCGATTTTCACAGGATCAATATCTTCACTGTGTGTTATATTAATATACGCCATTGTAATTGCAACCGGCGTACAGCCGTCATTTATGATATAATCTCCGCCAATGGTTTCATAAGCCCATCTCTTATCCCTCATATACAGTGCAGGAACATCTTTACTGTTCAGCTCTTCATCAGTATACTGCATATTTATATAATCATCCTTATGAAAGGGATAATTATAGCAAAAATCTATCATTTCTTGTTTCTCATCTTCATCGTCATTTAAAAGACTCCCTACTATATTAAACATATACGTTGGGTAATCATCTGAATTATCGATCATATATCTGATTCTGTCATCTTTCAAAGAATATTCATATAAATCTTTTCCATATTTTCTTATCTCTGTATTCTTTCTATCAACAGGTATAAGCATTAGTAACGTTACAAATGCAGCTATAAACACCAAAACAACTGCAATTATTTTGATTATGCTGTTTTTTTTATTATCAGTCATTACTTTTCTCCTATAAAAAAAGCGGCGAACAAAATCCGCCGCTTTTATTTACATTAGTTAAACAATTAACTATTATGCGTTGCCCTTCTCGAGAGGATAGCAACCAACGATGAGACCAGCAGGAACGTTACCGGTAAGACCAGCATCGCCCTTAGCGCAAGCCTTCTGAGCATCTTCAGTGCACTTAGCTGTCAAAGGAGCTGACTGAGTCTGGCACCATGTAGCAAAGTTTACAGTATAGGAATAAATATTAATGTTTGCATAACCATAACCGTCAAAACCTTCGCCAAGGTATTCGCTCAATGTCCAAGTATAAGCATTACCACCAACTGTAGCAGTACCATTATATGTTACTGCGCAGCCCGGTGCAATTGTCATTGTCTGAGTGTTGCCACCGCTTGTAAGCTTTACACCTGCGATAGAAGCCTGTGTAAGCTCAGCTGATACAGCCTGGTGAACCTGCTTAGCGTTAGCGTTAGCAGAGGAGATTCTTGCGTTTCTAACGTAACCAAGCATAGAAGGTACGAGGATAGCAGCAAGAATACCGATGATTGCGATAACTACGATAAGTTCGATAAGGGTAAAGCCCTTAGTTTTTGAATTTCTCATGAGAAATTCCTCCTTTTCTAAATTTAAAATGTTTGTTTATAAAAACCGTCCCACACGGTTTTATACTGTAATTATGAGTAGGATACTGTTGTTGAATTCTTTATATCGTTATAGAAAGGATAATATCCTACCGCTGTTCCGCCTGCTTCAAGCGCATCAGTATCTACACCTTTATAGATTTTTTTCTGGCGGATAATGTCATCACAGAATGGGATCCTGCCGTCCGAAGCGGAAGAAATGTCCGAACTTCCCGAGGTTTTTTTCTTGAACATCGGGACAAAATCTTTAATTTTATTCGTTGCATTTTTGACTTTGTTATAGTCTTCAACATATACAACACTGTCAACGACCCAGTCTTCCATATCGATCGCCGCATATACATAACCGGTAAAATCCATTGAAAGATTATCAGTAATGTATTTTGCAAGCTTACGGAAATTCTTTTCCTTTTCATCGGTTGTTGATGTACTATTGGGATAAGAATACGGAAGTGTTACTTTCTGATTATCTGCGGTTCCCATAGCAATGATAAGATCATTACTTGAAATCAAACCATTATCCATAACAAGTTCAAGCGTTATGTACTTTGAAGGAGTGCCTGCTGCACCATATTTACTTGGGTCAAGCAAATCCTCCTGCTGTTTGATCTCCAACTGAACGAGCGTATTCTGAATTCCGGTATAAACTTCCTGTGCTGTATTCCTTGCGGCTTCAAGCCGTGAGTCACGGACATAACCGCTGATAGCCATAGAGGATATACCTGCGAGAATCGAAATAATCGCAATAACGACTATCATCTCTATCAAAGTAAAGCCCTTCAGCTTTTTTGTTGCGGAGGACTTACCGCGGTTTGTATTACTATCCATTGGGAATCTCCTCCTGATAAGTTGCGCCTGTGTTAATACAGGTGGTTTCTTACTATCATTATTATATATCGTCAAAACTTTTTTGTCAATAGAATTTATAATATTTTTCCACTAAAAAAGTGAATTTGTTTAAATTTTCTTTTTATCACTAATATTGTGATTATTTTTTGACATTTTGACTAAAGTATTAATAAACGCAAACGTTTTCCTATACTATCGGTAAAATGCATATAAGTTTCGCCGGGGAATCAATATTTTTGTCGAAAACGTTTATGCAAAAATACGTTCCGGCGAAACTTTATTGTATGCTTTTTATCAGAAACGGTTCATAGTTGCAGCGCCGCCTGCGCCCTTGAGATAACGCTCATATTCAGCGATATCAAGGCTCTTTTCACGAGCGTTTGCATCGGTGATAACTCCATCCTTAACAAGACGGGCAAGCTCCTGGTCAAGACATACCATGCCTTCCTTTTTACCGGTCTGGATAGCTGTCTGGATAAGGTGAACCTTATTATCACGAACCATAGCCTTAACAGCGTCTGTTGCGTTAAGAATTTCGAGAGCGGCGATACGTCCTGTGCCGTCAGCCTTCGGAATAAGGGTCTGGGCGATGATACCTACAAGAACTGTCGCAAGCTGCGAACGGATCTGGTTCTGCTGGTGGGCAGGGAAAACGTCGATGATACGGTTGATAGTATCTGCTGCACAAGTCGTATGAAGTGTTGACATTACAAGGTGTCCTGTTTCAGCGGCTGTTACAGCGGCGTTGATGGTTTCAAAGTCTCTCATTTCTCCGACGAGAATAACGTCCGGGTCTTCACGGAGGGCAGCACGAAGTGACATTGCGAACGATTCAACGTCGTCGCCGATCTCTCTCTGGTTAACCATGCAGCGTTTATGCTCGTGAACATACTCGATAGGGTCTTCGACGGTGATGATATGCGCCGAACGGTTGATGTTTACATAGTCGATCATTGCTGCAAGAGTTGTAGATTTACCGGAACCTGTAGGACCGGTTACAAGTATAAGTCCACGAGGACGCATTGCAAATTCGCCGAGGATCGGGGGAAGGTCAAGGTCTGCGAGCGACGGGATATCGTTTCTGAGAAGACGGATAGAGATCGCTGTATTTCCTTTCTGATGATAAACGTTAACTCTGTGACGGTAACCTCTTTTTGTTACATACGAAAAGTCGGTATCAACTTTATTCTTGATGCTTTCAAGCTGTCTGCCGTTTGTCATCTGTTCAACGATCTTCATAATTGCAGCTTCGGTCATTTCAGGGTAGGACGCAAGTCTGCGCAATGAGCCGTGAAGACGAACGACAGGTGCGATCTTTGTTGTGAAATGCACGTCGGAGCAGCCAAGAACTCGAGCTTCGTCAAGAATTTTGTTAATGTTGATGACTACTTTTTCGGGAGCTTTGTTTTCTTCCATTTGATTCAATTCCTTTCAATTATATGTATATAAATAGTATAATCAAACTTAGTAAATTAAACTGCGTATGTAACTCTGACAAGTTCATCCATTGTGGTATTGCCCTGCTGAACAAGCTCAGAAACGTTGTCACGGAGGAGTTTTGTACCCTGCTTTGCTGCGAGAGCTGCAATAGCGTCGGTCTTACCGCCGTTTGCGATAAGGCTGCTCATTTCTGTTGTACAAGTAAGAACCTCATGAATAGCGGTACGTCCTGTATAACCTGTATTATTGCACTTCGGACAACCACAAGCGTCATAAATCGTGATAGATTCGCTGATGCCCATAAGCTCATTCTCTTCGGGAGAGGACATACGGGGTGTTCTGCAGTCATAGCATATCTTTTTAACAAGTCGCTGTGCAACGATACCGATGAGCGAAGTTGCAACCATGTACGGTGCAACACCCATATCTACAAGACGGGTTACGGTCGATGCGGAGTCGTTTGTATGAAGTGTTGAAAGAACCATATGACCGGTGATAGCAGCTCGGATAGCGATCTCGGCTGTTTCCTGGTCACGCATTTCACCGATCATTACGATATCAGGGTCCTGACGGAGAATAGAACGAAGCGCAGCGGAGAATGTCATGCCTGCCTTCATATTAACCTGACACTGATTGATTCCTTCGATATCTTTTTCGACAGGGTCTTCAACTGTAACAACGTTTACGTTCGGCTTTGCAAGCTCACCAAGAGCAGCGTAAAGGGTGGTTGTTTTACCGGAACCGGTAGGACCCGTTACGAGCATAACGCCCTGAGGAACCTTGATAAGCTTTGAGAATCGCTCATAGTTATAATCGGTCATACCGAGGTCGGTGATCTTTCTGAGAGCAACGTTACCGGTTGAAAGGATACGGATAACGACTTTTTCGCCGTTTACCATAGGAAGGTTAGATACACGGACGTCAAGCGCTGTTCCGTCAACTACCTGAGAGAAACGACCGTCCTGCGGTACACGCTTTTCTGCGATATTCATACCGCTTATGATCTTAAGTCTTGTTACAAGAGCGTTATGTACAACATTTGAAACGTTCATAAGCTCGATAAGGTCGCCGTTAACTCTGATACGGATCCTTGTAAATGTCTTGAACGGCTCGATATGAATATCCGTTGCGCCTGCACGGAACGAGTTTTCAACAATAGTAGTAGCAAGCTTAACGATAGGTGCATTGTCGATTCTGTCTGCGGATTCTTCATCTATAGCATTGAGATCGTCATCGCCAAACTGGTTTGCAACGCTGTCGAGGATAGCACCGGTATTCTGCATTGAGTAGCTCTTACCGATAGCCTTTGTGATAGCTTCCTTAGTTGCAAGGACAGGAACAACGTCCATACCGGTGGAAACCTTGATATCTTCAAAAATATAGAAGTTTACAGGGTCATGCGATGCAACGGTAAGTCTTTTACCTGTGATCTTGATAGCAATAATGGTATGTTTCTTTGCAAGTGCTTCAGGGATCTTCTTAACGGCTTCTATATCAATATTCATTTCGGGGTCGTTAAGATCGACAAACGGAACGTTAAGCTTTTTCGCAAGAACCTGAGCGAACTGGACATCAGTAACATATCCAAGCTGAATAACATAGTCACCGAAAAACTTTCCGGGAACATTTTCTTCTTTCTTTACGTCAAGGACATGCTGAAGCTGTTCCTCAGTAATAATGCCCTCGTTGACCATATATTGTCCTATTGGGATATTCTTCATATTATTCTCCGTTTCTCCGTGACAAAATATTTTTGAGCCGCTCACGGTGCGGATTTAGTTCAAACTATTGAAATCTTTAAAAAAATATGTTAAGATATTGTTTAGCAAATATCATATTTTCAATGTAAAGGAGTTTTTCAAAATGACTATTGCCTTTGCCATATCCTCTATGGCAGCTCTGGAGATCGGTATCTACGTTATGGTCTTTCTCTTCGGCATTACTATCGGAAGCTTTCTGAATGTATGTATCTTTAGGCTTCCTGCCGGTGAATCGCTGACGAAGCGCAACTCACATTGTATGACCTGTGGAACAGAGATCAAGCGTTATGATCTGATACCGCTTTTCAGCTGGCTTATTCTCCGTGGGAAATGCCGTGCTTGCGGCGCCAAAATTTCAGCAAGATATCCGCTGGTCGAAGGACTCACGGGACTGCTTTTCGTGCTGATATTCACTCAGTATGATCTTATCACCGATGGACTTATTTATCCTGCTGCTGTCTGCCTTTTCATTGCAGGCGTGATCGTTATCGGATTTGAGGATTTTGATACGCAGGAAATGTCGGTTTGTGTTCTTGTTTATCTCGGGATCGTTGCCTTTCTGACAAGAGTGCTTTCCGTTCTTCTTCCGACAGCTTTCAGAGGTAACGATTTACCGCTCGTTGACGGAATAATCGGACTTTTCTCAGTCAGCGTTCCGTTGCTTCTGATAGGCTTTGTGTTCACTCCGCTTATATACATATTATTTGTAAGCGAGGATCATAAATCTGTAAGAAAGATGAAAAAACGTCTGAAAAAAGAGAAACTTGATGCAAAGGAAACCGAAAAGCTCACAAAGCTTGTCAACGAAAAGCTTGAAGCTATCAAGGAAAAGGGACCTGTTTTCGGATTCGGAATGGGAGATATACTTTTCATGGCGGCAGGCGGCCTGATGTTCGGCTGGAAAGCGGCTGTCGTAGCGCTTTTCATTGCTATCGTTATCGGAGCGATCGCTGCCGTGGTTATCAAGATCAAAAACAAGGACAAGGAAGATGCCGACAATGCATTTGCATTCGGTCCTTGCCTTGCAATAGGTCTTGCAGCTGCTGCATTGTTCGGAACAGATATTTTCAATGCGTACTGGACTGCAATGACTGTTCCGCACATTGTGTAATTAATTTGATTTTATCGGGGCTTGCGCTCACATCGGGCGCAGGCCCCGAATTTTTTATTGTGGAAGAGTGAAAATTATATAGGTGTTTTGACCCTTGGCTGTGGTCGGCTTTGTTTTTTTGTATTCCTTCTTGACTGCATCGTAACCGTTATACAGTGATGTATCCACATGTGACCAGCCATTGATAGGCGCACTCAGATTCAGACAAGATACATCGCCTTCGGTCAGGACAAGAGCCTTTCCGTCAATGTCCTGAGTGGAAATGGTTGTTCCGCTTTTCTTTGCGGTTTGCAATGCCGAAGGAAGAAGACTTGAAACTGTGATCATCATACCATCCATAGCTAATTCGGTAGGAGTGGTATTATCATCCGCCGAAGAAATATTTGGCTGAATATTGATCGAATAGGTGTATTTGCCGTAATATGCGTCACCGAGAGCAAGTCTTGTTGCAGCGATATCATTGATATCGGTTGTTTTAGCATCCTCTGATCGGAGAACTCTGCCGTAGCATTTTTCATTGTTGAAGGTATACTCCGTTTTATTGTCTATGACAATAGCTTGGATAGTTCCGTCTTTAGCATTATCGTAGCCGGAGTTATTTATGAATTTTTGAACCGCAGCACCCATGTTAGTTTCCTGATATACACCGATCTTTGTAGCATATCTGACACTTTCGGAAATATACGTTACAATTCCGCTCTGAGTATTACGCTGTGCCTCATAGTATGTCGAATCAACATAAGTAGCTCTTATCGGTTTCATCATCTGCATTATTCCAACCATAAGAATGGAGAGAATAGCCATTACAATTATAAGCTCGATCAGGGTGAAACCTTTTAATAACTTATTCTTCATAAAAGCTCCTCCCTTATGAATTCTTGTGTCCCAGCACATAACGGTATCGCAGATTTATATTCTTTTCGTTAGTTCCGTTGTAATTGGCATCATTAGACGCTTTATCATTTGCATCACGGCTGAGAAGAACATAGATATCAACAGGAAAACTGTATTTTTCTTCGCCCAGTTTTGTTGCACCCGGTGCACCTGATGTATCTTTGACTATCTTTTTTATTTCAATATAATTCTTCTGTACAAGAGATCCTGTTGTCTGACTTGGCGGCGCACCGTCACCCGGATTACCGGTCAATGGGTCTTTTACAGTTATACTATGCGTATCTGCTTTATTTGTAGTATCACCATAGTATATCTCAATACGGTCAGATTCGGTCTTCTCTTCAACAAGCTTCATCTGATATGCAAGACTTGTATTTACATCATGGTTATTCTTGTTTATCCTACTGACGCTTGCATAGATCTGTGCCATTACCAAGGAAGCTATACCAAGAATCGCAAGGGCAATAAGACACTCAATAAGGGTAAAACCCTTGAAAGATTTTTTCATTGTCTTTTCCTCCTTATTTTCTTGTGTATTGATATCCGGCCCAATCGTGGATAGGTTCTCCTGCGTTTCCGGAGTCATCCAAATCAGGGTTTATATAAGCTACGCCGTTCTCGTTAGGTAAGCTGATCTCATCGCACAAAACCGCACCGACAACCGTCAAATTAATAGTGCCAATACTTGTTCCGTTATAACATACGCTTGGAGAATGCGGTGGTGAAGCATTTGCTCTTAATTTTGCACCCGGAGCGTAGAAATATCCGGTAAGGAATGCTGAACTATTGTACAGTTCAACATCGCTGCCATCAGCAAAATAATAATAAATTTTTGGTACTTTTATATTTTTACCTGACATGTTTCCTACATTAAGAACCGCACCATTATTGCATGCATCATCTGTTTCTGTATTATACACACTAAAACCAAAAAATTGATAGCTGCCTGTCGCGCCATAAAACTTAACTGTAGTTTTGCTTGCAGTGTCAACAATTATTTTGGTATTCGTATATTGACCGGGAGTCTCAAAAACAAATTCAGCTGTACCGCCGCCGGTTACATTTATAGTTCCATAACTTGTGCCCGCCTTTATAATATATTTATTGTCGGCACCTGAAGTATCGACCGTCGTGCCGCTTGTAAGATACTGTGTTGCTCCTATGTCAGCTGCTGTGAATCCCGTTACTTTTGCGTTTGCCTCAGCACTTATAATAGCAGGAGATTGTGCTAAACTTGTGATCTTTGCACCGGTTGAATCAATAAGATCACCATCTGCATCTTTTTGGTAATAATCATTAAAATTTTCTACATGAGTAGGAATTGACTTTTTAACACCGCCGGGCATAGTGACTCCAATGCTCTCCGAACCGTAAATCGGACTTGTAAGATCAGCTAAATCCGGCAAAGTAAATGTAGTAGTTAAGTCAGATTTCTGCTCACAATTAGCCATCAAAGCACAGGTCGTCAGCGCACCATTAATATAAGCATTACCGCTAATATAAATATTACCGGTCATTCCTCCACCATTGAAGGTATATGTTCCTGTTACAGAATCAAAACTTATAGCATTACTTTTTAGGCGCAGATCACCAAGAACATATAAATCGCCTGATAAGTTTACGCTATCAGCACCGCCAAGATCACAATCGCCTAAACAATAAACATTGTTGCTCGCATAAAAGCTACCATTTGTGATTTCTATTCCGTGTGAAATTATGTCTATCTCATTAAATGTTGTGTTCTTTAAATTATTTGATTTAAGCTTGCCTCCAACATAAAGTATGGGTCTTGCTTCATCGGTAGTACCACCGGGTCCGTTGATATTGAAATTACTGTTTAGTATCTCAAAATCTCCGCCTACAAAAAAGCTCTCCTTAGAAGAAAGAAATACATCAGCACCTGTATTCATGGTAAGATTTTTTTCAGCATAAACGCTTCCATAGATATATCCATCGTTGCTCCATGTTACATTATCTCTCATTGAGGCGCCGCCAACAACACTCATGTTATCGCTTCCGCTTCCACCAAATGTTGTGATCGCTCTCGAGCTGTTGTTAACAGGCGGCTCATTAGTATCATAAACCAAAACAGCCGTGCTTTCAACGCCCATAAATGTTACCGTTGAAGTGATCTTGATGCGCATTTTGTCCTTAGAGCGAGTTCCGTTAGCAATCGCTTCTGCTCTCATGGAATCTGAAATACCGGAACTATATGCACCGGTTCCTGCCAAAAAGTCAGTAACATCACTTTCCGCAACATTTTGTGTATTACCGCTTCCATCTGTATAGGAACCAAGATTATACTTACGATCAAGCACTTCGACCCTGATTGTTGCGTTAACTTCTTTTTTACCGTCGCTGTCCATGTCTGCCTTATCTCTGTCAACCATATCGCCATAGTTATCTGAACTGCTGCTTGTTGTTGGGAAAAAAGTGATCTGATATTCAATATATTCATTACCTGTAACAGAATCAGTCAGTACTCCCGAAGCATCAGCATTATCTGTTCCAAAGTAGTTTTTATACTCATCCTTTTTCTTAGCAGAATCTGTAATGCCATTGGCATAAGTCGTCAATTTAGACTGCGTGAAATTGTGACCTGACTGAGCCGTAATTTTATACAGATCAAGCTGCAAAGCAAGACCCTGAGTCATTTTGTCGGTTGTAACATTATCGCCATGGATATATGTTCTTACTCCACTGCTGTCGTAAGCATAGTAGTTCTTGTCTTTAAGCAAATCGTTGTTAAAAACATCCAACGCCGATCTTGCCGTATAATATGCCTGATTTTCTTCATATTTGGTATAATACCTGTTCTGAGCTGTTGAAACAACGCTTAGAGTAGCCAACAGCATTATGATCAGGATAAACATTACCGTTACAACCATGATAAGAACAACGCCGCTCAATCTTTTGTCTTTCCTATCACTGTTAATTTTTGCCATTTCTTCCACCCTTTCTAAAGATTTATAACGGGGAACAATGCGAAATTCAAAACTTTTCTTCTTTAAAATGTTTTCTCTATATGCCACTTATGCCGATGAAGAATTTCCGCTTCTTCATCGGCCGTAGCAATAACTTACTGTGCTGGTGTTTCTTCAACCGCAACAGGTTCAAGAACAAATTCATCGCTTTCTTCCATTACCTTCTCAACGTTAAGAGGATAAATGGAGTACATCACAAGAGAAATTCCACTTTCGATCTCGCTGGCGGAATCATCTACCTCATCTTTTACAAAACTGGTAACAATAATAGTTTTACCGTTATCCTTTACCGCATCGATAAACTTATAGATTCCGGAATAGTCAGTCTTATCTCTATAGATAACGTTCATATTTGTAACACCGATTATACACTGACCGCCTACCTTTTTACCAACCTTGTAATAATTATCATAAACCTCCTGGGGAAGTTCATTGTAAAGGTCTCCGTTGATAAGAAGGTCGTATGAAATAACATTTTCAGGATTTACAACATACTGTGTCAACTCATCTACATCAGTATATTCGGTGTTCATTGCAAGCGTTTCAACATTGTTTCCGAGGATCTCACGGACATACTGCTCGTTAAGATACGGATCCTGTTCAATCATGAAATACTCCTGAACTTCCTCAACTTCCTGCGCTGCAGCCTTCATTGAGGCAACGATATCCGGAAGTGTATTGATCTTAGCCTCAACATCTGCCTGCTCAGCCTGCTTGTTCTGAAGTGTCAGCTTTGCCCTGTTCATTTCCTCAAACTTTGGCTTTATAAAGAGGAAAATACCTGCAACGATTATTACTATAACAATTGCTGCTACAAATATTACTTTATCTCTGTATGAAAGCTTCATTCTTATTCAGCCCCCTCTGTTGTTTCTTCTTCCGGTTCAACTTCCTTGATACACACCGTGATACTGAAATCAAACGTCTCTTTTCCGGCTTCTCTATTTCCTGATGCGTTATATCCGGTATATGTTATGTTATCAAAAATATCCTGCTCCACAAAATTTGCAACAATCTTTGACGGAGTTTCATTATCATCAGCGCGGCAGGCAAGACTAATCTGACCTTCGTTGAATGAATAGCTTAACAACTCTGCATCAGTACCCTTAAAATTCTCTTCCAAGGTTTCTCTTACCTCTGTTGAGAATACAGGCAGGGAATCAAAGTAACTTTTAGCTTCAACAAGGCTGTCACGGAAAGAAGTTACCTTGTTCAGCTTAGCCTGAGCTGCATCAACAGCAGCTGTTTTCTGAGATGTTTCAGGGCTGTCGAGCCATTCCTGTATCTTTGCCGTATCGTCTTCATACTGGCTCTTGATAACATTTGCGCCGATAGTGATTCCCGCAACAAGAGCAGCCGATACAAGAGCAGCAGCTGCAACAGTTACAACAAACGAAGCACCCGCAGCGGAACGTCCCGATGTTGCGTCAGTTTCAATAAGGTTGATTCTTTCAGAATCCTTATTGCTTCTGAGCATAGCACCGATAGCGTTTGCATAAGCCTGGAACTCAAAGTTTTCATAACCGCCGACATTGTTCGGAACACCGAGAAGGCTTGTTGTGATATCAAGTGATTCAAGAGCGTTGGTAAGACGGATATACTCTGTTGTATCGCCGTAGAAAACAACGTTTTTGATAGGATCCTCGGGATTTCTCGATCTCTGGAACTGGAACATACGGGAGATGTTTTCGGTAACAGCCTCGTAGATGTAATCCTCAGAGTTATCATAGTCAACAGGGTCGATCGAAGCAAAACGCGAGAATGTAAGCTGATTGTTCTCATAGAGATTAAGGCTTACAAAGTTCGGGTCAATCTGAACAAGGAGCAGCGGCATCTTTGCCTTCATCTTCGGATCGAAAATGATAAGTCTTGAAATGGTGTTGCAGGCAACGGCTACGGAACGAAGTCCGATACCGAGCATCGAGAACACCTTTCTGAAACAGTCAACCACTTCAAACGGACAAGCTGTCGCAAGAATCTTAAGTGCAGCAACACCGTCCTCCTCGATCTCGCCTGCGATTGTATAAGAGATCGAATAGTCGTCAGCAATACCCATTGTATGCTGCATCTGGTTCTGGACCATGGAAAGGAGCTGAGCGCCCTTAGCCTTCGGGATATGTAACTCCTTGAAGATTACAAGGTTCGAGGAAATGCTGATAACAGCTTCTTTATCAGCCATTTTCTTGTTCTTGAGTTCCTCGTTGATGATTGTTGCAATTTTAGGTATATCTTTAATGTGACCATTAACAATCAGACCTTCTTCGAGATCTATGGTAGCAGCAGCAGAAACCTTGATCTTGTTGTTTGCCTCTGTACCACGAATAATTCGAATATGTCTGTCGGTAATATCAAATGAAAGCATACTCGTCACCTCACTGATTTATTTTTTATTTTTACTGGATATTTTCAAACGAGCCATAGAGAGCCGGGAGAATACCTGCGATAACCAAACCGATAGCAGCACCCATGAAAATGATCATTACAGGTTCGATCATACCAACAAGACGCTGAATAGCGGAGTCTGATTCATCCTCATAGAATTCAGCGGATTTTGTAAGGATAGTATCGAGAGCACCGGATTCCTCACCAACATAGATAATAGAAACAAACATGGACTCGAAAATGCCCGTTCTCTGAATGGAAACGGAGAGCTGTTCACCCTGCTTTACCTCGTCAACAACGGTTTCAAAAGCCTTTTCTATGTAATCATTGTTGAGGATAGCAGCCGAACGTTCAAGAGCCTCTACCATAGGGATACCGGAGGAATAGAGCGAAGAAAGAGTTCTTGCAAACTTACCGGTATAAACCTTTACAACAAGCTTTCCGAAGCCGGGACCCTTGCATTTTAGTTTATCCCATTTATAATGCACAGACGGAACCTTAAGTGAATATTTTACTGTAAAGATAACAGTCAAAACTACTATGATATATACATACCAATAGTTGATGATACTGTCAGAGAAAGCAAACAGCGCACCGGTAAGACCCTTCATATCTTCTTCTCTCATCATTTCCTTGAATGTAGGCATGATAAATGTGAAAAGGAGAACTACAATAGCAACGCAAAGTACAGCAAGAATAATAGGATACATCATCGAGCTTTTGATCTTGTTGTTAAGTTTTGCTTCCTTTGCGTAGTTATCTTCAAGTCTTTTAGAAATAACGTCAAGAGAACCTGAAGCTTCGCCGGCTTGGATCATGGAGATCATGAAGCTTGGGAACGCACCCTGCTGCATTCTGAGTGCATCAGAAAAAGACGAACCCTTCTGAACTTCTTCGTAAATTTCCTGATATATCTGTTTCTGAGCTTTCTTATCCTGCTCCTTATACAGAATATCAAGTGCTTTTACAAGTGTGAGTCCTGATGTCAGCATTGCGCTGAGCTGTCTGCAGTCGTTGGAAAGCTCTTTTGTCGTGAACTTATGAAGCGTGTTTGTCGTTTTGGAAGAAGCTTCCTTATAGCTGGAGCAGAAAAGCC
Source organism: Oscillospiraceae bacterium (assembly GCA_051881735.1). GTDB lineage: Bacteria > Bacillota > Clostridia > Oscillospirales > Ruminococcaceae > UMGS363. The sequence continues at coordinate 791 of JBJEQL010000140.1, read as the reverse complement.
CCTTTTCGTGAATCTTCTCCAAAAAGTCATTTACATCCTCAGCCGTCATTCGCGCGTTCTTGACAGTATTGCCCTGAACGTCGGTGGCGGTGTAGATAAATGTCTTCATATAGGATTTACACCTCCGCTTGGATTAAAAAGATTTATGGGCACACCTCGCCCCCAGATACTACCTCTATTATAACATTTTGGTTACAAATTAGCAATATGTTATTTTTAACAAAATGTCTAAAAATATTGTACGTTTATTACAAAGCTTTCGACAACATTTACTTTTTTATATCATTTTATGTCCTGAATATATATAAAATCTGCGCTTTGTTTTTATTTTTTATGGACAAAACATACTATTTTTATTTTTTTGACTTTTCACCGCCAAACAGCCTTTAAATGCAATTTAGCCCCAAAAATCCTGCACCCAAATCAAACTTTCACCGATATTTGGCGCCAATTGTGAAAATTGAGTAAAAAATTTGATTTTTTAGAAAAAAACTCTTGCAAAATTCCAATTCATGGTGTATAATAGTAATTGTGATGTTTCGGGTCAAGAAAATCCCCCGAAACCGATGACTTGTGAGTGAGTCATCAATACTTATACTATTATAAATGGGAGGAAATCAAAATGGCATTCAAAAACGCATATCTTCAGAAGGTTTATGACAAGGTTGAACAGCGCAATCCCGGCGAAAAAGAATTTTTACAGGCAGTAAGAGAGGTTCTCGAATCTTTCGAACCTGTAGTTGAAAAGGATAAGTCCTATGAAACAAACGGCATCATCGACAGAATCGTTG
>JBJEQL010000139.1:0-15420 GCA_051881735.1 Oscillospiraceae bacterium | reverse complement strand
CTATGGTTCTTACAACAGAGAGCCTTGTTGCAGACATCAAGGAACCGGCTCCTGCAGCTGCTCCAGCAGGCGACATGGGCGGAATGTATTAATGCGTAATGCGTAATTCGTAATTATAAAGGCTGTACAGTTTAGTGCTGTACAGCCTTTTTATATATTCAATACTACAATAACAAACATCAAAAGTGCCGTGATCGAAACAATTAGCTTAACTCTATCAGGATTTTTTATCAAACGTGTTAAAACCATCATTACTACTGCTCCAATAAACCCTCCAATTGTGTTCAGAATTATATCGTCAATATCAAATGTGCCAAGATTTAATATCAACTGAACAATTTCAGCCACCAAAGAAAACAAAAGTATCCTTATAATTGTCTGCTTACTGTTTTTGGAGAATGACAAGAAAACCCCAAGCGGTAAAAAAAGTCCTATATTTCCAAAAAAATTTATTTTTGCTTGAATTCGCAGTTTTAAATCATCGGCAGACAATAAAGTTATATAATGATATATTGTTTTAAAAGGGATGATATTCAATTCCCTTTTTGAAAGAAAAACAGACCATGAATAGTCCTTTTTCAAGAATAAACTTGCAAACAGTATAAGAAGATATACTATAAAGGTTATCCCGAGAATAATATTGCATATTTTTTCCTTTTTATTACTCAACCTTATCCCCCATTTTTAATGTAGTCTTTACTCATTATAATCCCCTATTGTTAATCTGTCAACATAAAAAACCGCCTCTGAAAATCAGAAGCGGTTTCGTTGTTTTTAACTTAAATTAGTCAGAAACGTAAGGAACGAGTGCGATATATCTTGCTCTCTTGATAGCTTTTGTAAGCTCTCTCTGGTGGTAAGCGCAAGTACCTGTAACACGTCTGGGAAGAATCTTGGATCTCTCAGTCATGCACTTCTTAAGTCTCTGAACATCTTTATAGTCGATCTTCTCTACTCTGTCGGCGCAGAACATGCAAACCTTTTTACGGGTTCTCTTCATGCCGCCGCGAGGAGATTTCTCTCTATCTTTCTCCATGATAATAACCTCCTGTTTAATATGATGAAACAAATTTAGATAGCGATCAGAAAGGTAAATCGCTATTTCCGATCACTTCTTCAAAATCACCAAGGTCACCTACCGAAAAACCTGACTGGTTATTCTGAGGCTGTGCAGGCTGCTGATAGCTCTGCTGTGGTGCGAACTGCTGCGGCTGACCATACTGCTGGTTCTGGCTATAACCGCCCTGCTGTGAACCTGAGTTAGGATTTTTATCACCGGCAAAATATACCTGATCGGCATAAACCTCAGTTACATAGTGCTTAACATCAGGATGATTTCTGTCATCATAGCTGCTTGTTCTGAGATTTCCCTCAACGCAGATCATTCTGCCTTTGTTGAAATATCTGCTGATAAACTCAGCTGTCTGACGCCATGCAACAACAGTAATGAAGTCAGCCTGTCTTTCCTGTCCCTGCTGGACAAAATTTCTGTCAACAGCAACAGTAAAACGGCAGGTACTAACACCGTTTGGTGTCTGTCTTAACTCGGGATCGGCAGTAAGTCTGCCCATTAGGATAACTTTATTAAGCATAATAATAACCTATCCTTTCAACAACTCATTACTTTACAGTAACGAGGCAACGCATAACACCGTCTGTGATCTTGAGTACACGCTCGAATTCAGCCGGGAAATCAGGCTTTGCATTGAATGTGTAAAGAACATAGTAGCCCTCTGCCTGATCGTCGATCTCGTAAGCAAGCTTCTTCTTGCCCCACTCGTCAACGCTTTCAAGTGTGCCGTTAGCTTCGATCATACCCTTGAACTTTTCGATAAGAGCCTTAGCAGCGTCCTCACCGTTATTCAAGCTGTAGATTACCATGGCCTCGTAAGATTCGTTTAACTTTGCCATTATAAATACACCTCCTCTTGGATTTACTCACACATCAAATTAGTATGAGCAAGGATTACCTAAATATTATATCAGAATTCCACAGGCTTGTCAAGCTTTTTTTGAGGTTTTTACAAAATTCTCTGAAAATCAGATTATTTGTGTTATCTAACAGGACTTTAAGCCTATATTCTGATGCCAATATATACTACACTATTTATAAATAAATGTCAACAACAAAAACATCGTTATTCGACAATTTAATGTTAATATATTGTAAATATTTCAAAAAGTATTTGCAAACTGACAATGTTTTTGCTATAATTAATATAGTATATATTTTTTACGGAGGAAATAATATGGAAGATAAAGAAAAACTCCTTGAAAATGACCTTCCTTGGCTTATTTTTTCACTTTGCGGTTTTACATACGCAATAAATTCAGAATTTGTTACAGGAATTCTTGTCCCGCCTGATAATCTGACCGCTGTTCCGGATGCACCGGAAGAATATCGCGGAATTGTAAACATACGCGGAGAGGTTTATCCTGTTATAGATATGCGCCGCTTGTTCGGTTATCCTTCGCTTGACAAGGAATGCAACGATTTTACCGCAATGCTTGAACAGCGTGAACAGGATCACATCAACTGGGCAAATGAATTAAAGCGCTCGGTTGAAGCAGGAGAAGATTTCAAGCTTACGACCGATCCGCATAAATGTGCATTCGGAATTTGGTACGATGAATTCAAGAAGAATCCGCACAACGCCGATTATTCTCTGCACAAGATCGAAGCTCCGCATGAGGCACTTCACAAAACTGCCGAAGAGATCGCTGCCGTACGTAAGCTCCCCGATTCTCCCAACAAATCACGCAAGCTTTCAGAACTTATGAACATCGTTTTTGACGAATATGTTCCCGAGATCGTCAACATTATGGACGAATCCAAGCGCAGATACAAGAGTTTTTTCCGTGAAACAATGGTAACGTTCAACTCGGACGGCGGAAATACTGCAATTGTTGTGGACAAGGTTCTTGCGGTTGACAAGATCACACCTGTCAGCGGCAAAACCAATATGCACAGAATATTCTCTTCGCCATTTTTCACCGGTGTCGCTCGCAACAGTCGTATTGATGATGATATTCTCATTATTGATGACAGAAAGATCATTGCTAAATCGCAGCATGACATTCCAAATGACGATAATTAATGCATTAACACCAAGATTTTTATAACGCAATTCATAAAATCGGATAAACAAAAAGCTCTATGCTTTATACTAAACACCATTTAAAATATGAAAAAATCAAGCTGACAATCTCGAATATATAGGATTTCGGCACAGACTTTTTCCGCTTTTTATTGGTGTTTAGTATTAGAGCTTTTTTGCCGATGGAATGAATTGCTTTTTTTATATCATAAATCCGATTGATCGCACTTTCTGTTCCCCCCCCACTCCCAACACTCCAAACTCTAAATTACGCATTAAAAAAGCGCCGGAAAATCCGACGCTTTTAGTTTTATTTTAGAAATTAGCCCATTACAGCGACAACTTCATGTGTACCGTCTGCGAATACAGGGAGAACATTTCCTTCGATAGCCTTGCCGTCAACTGTGATTGACTTGATACCCTTTGAAACGTGATCAGGGTTCTGGATCTTAACATTGTAAACAGCGTTTCTGAATGTTCTTGAAACTTCATAGCCGTCCCAATCCTTAGGAATGGAAGGATCGATCTTAAGTCCGCTGTAATCAGGGATGATACCAAGGATATACTGCGAAATTGCAACGAAGTTCCATGCAGCTGTACCTGTGAGCCAGCTGTTCTTTGCTTCACCGAAGCGCTTAGCGTCCTTACCTGCAACCATCTGTGCGTAAACATACGGTTCAGTTCTGTGGAGCTGCTCATCTTCCTGGTATGCAGGAGCAATTCTTGTGTAGTAGTCGAATGCTCTGTCGCCCATGCCTGCGTGTGCAGCAGCACACATGATCCAAGCGTTGTTATGGCAGAAGATACCTGCGTTTTCCTTATATCCGCCGGGATATGTGGAAATTTCGCCATATTCAACAACATACTTTGTGAATGCAGGGTTATTGAGAACAAGACCGTGCTTTGTGCCGAGGTACTTGTCGATGCTGTCCATTGTCTTTTCGGTGAATTCCTTACCACCGATATCGGACATTACGCAGAAGCCCTGAGGTTCGATAAAGATCTTACCTTCTTCGTTCTCGTGTGAGCCAACTTTCTTGCCGTAAGCGTCATAAGCTCTGAGGAACCAATCGCCGTCCCAACCGAAGTCGATGATAGCCTGCTTCATCTTTTCAATTTCAGCCTTAGCCTTGTCAGCTTCTTCAGTCTGACCCTTAAGGCGGCAGAGCTTTTCATACTCAGGTCCAATATATGTAAACATACCTGCGATCATAACGGATTCTGCAGTCTGCTCGTTAAGAGGCTCGCCTGTTTCGGGGTTAACTTCCTTAGCGATGTTGGAAGCAGTATTCTGGAAGCTTTCGCCCGGAACTCTTGAGAAGCAGTTGAGGTTCAAGCAGTCGTTCCAGTCAGCACGTCCGATAAGAGGAAGTCCATGAGGTCCCTTGTTGTTTACAACATGGTAGAATGATCTCTTGAGGTGATCGAGGAGTGGCTGAGCAAGAGCAGGATCGTTCTTATAGTCAACCATTTCATCGAGGATTCCGAGGTCGCCTGTTTCCTTGATATAAGCAGCTGTGGAAAGGATCATCCAAAGCGGATCGTCGTTGAAGTTTGTACCTGCAGCGTCGTTACCCTTCTTGGTGAGAGGCTGATACTGGTGATAGTTTCCGCCATCTTCGAGCTGTGTTGCTGCGATATCGAGGATTCTTTCTCTTGCACGTTCAGGGATCTGGTGAACGAAACCGAGAATATCCTGGTTAGAGTCACGGAAGCCCATGCCTCTGCCGATACCACTCTCAAAATATGAAGCAGAACGCGAGAGGTTGAATGTAACCATGCACTGATACTGGTTCCAGATATTGACCTGTCTGTTGAGCTTTTCATCAGGCGATCTGAGGTTGTATTTTGCAAGGAGATCTTCCCAAGTCTTAGCAAGCTCTGCAAATGCAGCGTCAACCTTTTCTGCTGTGCTGAACTTGTCCATCATCTCATAAGCCTTGGACTTGTTCATTGTACCGTCAGCGTTGAACTTCTGATCGTAAGGATTCTCAACATAACCAAGGATGAACACGAGTGTCTTCTCCTCACCTGCTGCGAGTGTGATCTCCTTATAATGTGAAGCAACGGGTGACCAACCGTCTGCAACGGAGTTCTTGGGAGCGCCGTCGATAACAGTCTGAGGATTATGGAAATCGTTATAGATGCTGCCCATGAATGTTTCACGGTCTGTATCGAAGCCGTCAACAGTATCATTTACAGCATAGAATGCGAAGTGGTTTCTTCTTTCCTTATATTCGGTCTTGTGGTAGATAACAGCGCCGTTCTTTTCAAGTTCAACTTCACCTGTGTTGAAGTTACGCTGGAAGTTTGTGCTGTCGTCGTTAGCGTCCCAAAGGCACCATTCAACGAAGGAGAAGAGCTTGAATGTTTTAGCAGAGTCGCTTTCATTCTTGAGAACAACCTTCTGAACTTCGCCTGTGAAGTTCTGTGGAACAAAGAAAGTTACCTCAGCAGAAAGTCCGTTCTTCTTACCTGTGATCTTTGTATAGCCCATACCATGACGGCATTCATAAGCATCAAGGTCTGTCTTGACAGGTGCCCAGCCGGGGTTCCAGATTGTGCCGTTGTCATTGATGTAGAAATAACGTCCGCCTGCATCTGCAGGAACGTTGTTATAGCGATAACGTGTGATTCTTGCAAGACGAGCATCCTTATAGAAGTCATAGCCGCCTGCAGTGTTGGAGATCAGGCCGAAAAAGTCCTGAGTTCCGAGATAGTTTATCCACGGATATGGGGTTTTGGGGGAATTAATGACATATTCTTTGTTTTTGTCATCATAAAAACCGTATTTCATTCAACTAACCTCACTTAAATTTTTATATTGATATGCTTGACAAACGCATATCATTGATACAATTTTAACATATTAAACGTTTAATATCAATAGCATTTTTGATTTTAATGCATAAAAAAATTTCGAATTTTCTTATGCAATTTTACCAAACCAATTTTTGTATGTTCACTAAAAAAGACGAATTCTATGTATAAAAAAACGGAGTTTATTGCGATATTACTCAGAAGAATCGCAATAAACTCCATTTCTCAATAGAATTTTTTACCAAGTCCACTCAGACATAAAGCGTGAAAGCTTTCCTGTAAAATTGTTATCGGCAGATTTTTTCTTCATCTCGTTAAAAGCGCCTACTGCGATAAGAATGATTCCGGCTGCAAGCAGATATACCCACCATGCAGGACTTCCCCATAGTTTTATGCTCATGAATACAGCAGATGTGGTAATAACGGTAACGCTCAGGATAAACCAGCGCTTCATCTTGATGAAAAACGAAAGAACAAGCATTGCCAGAGCGCTTATCATAACTATAAGTGCATTGCCTATCGAACCGTTAAGGGCATGGAAGAACAATATCACATAAACAACAGTATAAGTAATAAAGGTAGCATGGTCGAGGTATTTTTTATCCCATTTGAGCAAGCGGAGTGCTGCAAGATAAAGAAGAACAGGGATAATGTTTATTTCGAGCGCATAACCGTCGGGAGCATCTGCAAACGGACGGAGCATCCATGCAAAAACAGGTGTTAACAGCGATACAGCGATAATAACTCGGTTTGACGTTGGTTTATGCTCTCTGCGCAGGAGCGAAGTAACAGATGCGCCGATAAGCCATATTCCGAGCCACGACTGCATTTCTATATATGAATAGCCAAAATATGCTGCCAGTCCTGCAAGACGTGAGATAGCAAAGCTGTCAAGGCAAAGGCCTTCACTCGTCCTTTCGGCAATTCGGTTCCTATGTAGAAGATAACTTGCACCGATCGACATTAAGATCATAGCTGCAATGGTGATACCTGTCACAACGGAGCAGTTATCGACTTCAATAAGATACATATCAAGCTGATTTGCAACAGCAAAATATATTGCAGAAAGCGGTGCAATGAGCCAAACGGTCTTTTTGAGCATATATCCGCTTGTGAGGGTCATTGCTAAGATAACTGCTGCGCCTGCGGAAATAGCAAAGCTTGTTTTTCCGGTTGAAGAGATCATACAAATCAGAATAAATGTTAGTGCATCAAGACAATAGAATGATACCTTACGGCAGAAAACCACAAGCTCGTTCTGCGGCACAAAAAGCAAAGCCGCTGACAGTAATGCAGCAAAACCGCCTGCAAATAGGATCCCTGCATCTTCGTCAAGTCCGAACAGGTCGTATGCTGCCGATGAAAAGCTTACGCAGAAAAGGATAATTGCTGCGCAAAGCGGTGCTTTTCTTTGGCGCAGCCAACCTTTAACGGTAAGTGCTGCTGCAAGGATAAGCCAGAACTGCCATATCGGGTCGCCCAATCCAATAATGAAAATCGAGGTTATTACAAAAAGTCCGGTCAATGCGCCGTTTTCTGCCAAGCTGTCCTTTTTGAATATCATAAGTATAATCGTCAGAACAAGCAAAACTGCGGAGATAACGGTAAATACAGCAGGTTCACCGAATGCTGTTATAAGCTTATCATCCGTCGCAAAGGCACTCAATGAAATTACGGCGGTGAACATGAAAACGAATCTTTCCCAATCCTTTTTCGGGAAAAAAGCATGGATAAGCTGTACCGCTGCGGCACATATCACAATTAGCGCAGGGAGTGAGATCACAAATTTATTGCATTCATAGCTCTGAATAATAAGCACCGTTGCTGTAAAGGTGGAGAACATTACATCAGAAACAACCGAACGAAGGATAAAAGCCCTTCCCTTTTTTGAAAGTATGACATCTGCAGCAACATAGGCTGCGGAGAGGACGAGCATCGTCACTATTGCAGCGTTTCTGAAAGCAAAATCTCTTTCAAAGATTAGGCGAAGCGCAGACAGAAGTGTTGCAGGAAGTGCAAATGAGAAGACAGCAAGCATTATCTTTCCGTTGATGTCGTTTCTGCGGATAATTCCGAGTGCAAGGATCTCGGCGGAAAGAAGTGCGAAAACTATTACCGACACAACGGTTATTTCCGAGGAAATTACGGCAATTCCAAGTGCTCCGGCTGAAATAGTAACGCATATAGCGGAGAGTATTCTGAAAGCATGAAGAAGTTTTTCGGGCATTACTCCAAGCAATGAGAGTACAGTAACAACGGTAGATATCGCTGCGATAACGTATGTACCCTCTGAGAAGCTGTCGGGTGAAAATCCGTAGAAGAACGCAAAGCTGAGAAAAAGTAAGAACGGAAGTGCGCCGCCGAAGCCATTCTTCTCGGAAAATGAACCGAAGATATATGCTGCAGCAAAAAGTCCGCAAGCTAATGTCACAACAACGGTATGTTCAAGCCACGTTGCAGAAACAATGATCGCCGTTATGCTGAGAAATATCGTATTCACCATTTGGAACTGTGGCAAAATCGGAATAATATGTGCGAAGGCTTCACTCTTTACACCGTATTTCACCGCAATTTTGCAGAGGACGATCACAACGAGCGAATAAACCGCTGCCCAAAGAGCCATAAAATCGGGTCTGTCGGTCAAAAGCCCGATTACATACATAAATGTTGCCGTTATGCTCATAAGCGAACACCATGTAAAACCTTTATGGTGATAGTCAAAGCTACCCTTTATGCATACGGTCGCAAGCAAGGAAGTTGCAACAGCTATAACGGCATAGCCGCCGTCACCCGAAAGCGAGAACCATTCACCGAACAGCTTAAAATAACCTACAGCGATAACTGTTATCGGCAGAAAAACACTTCCGAGGGAATAGAAAACGATACCTGTTTTGGGAAGTTCGAGCTTTCTTTCCGCAAGTGAAGAAACCGCAAAGAAAACCGCTGAAATAGAAAGAATAATAACCGCTTTTATACCGTTGCCGAGTATCTCCCATGTTGTTGTGGCAAAAATAAAACCTGCAAGTATGATAAGAAGTGCGCCAAGGACAAGCAGAACATTGATCGAACTGACTTTACGCTTTTCAGGTTTGATCTGCTTGGGAATCTCATTTTTTTCAATAAAGTTTTGTTGTTTTTGTGGCGGAGGTGTAAAGTTTTGTGGTTTTACAGTATTAGAATGTGGCTTATAAGACATATCATAGAGTGAAGGCTCTTTATTTTCTTGTGCTGCCCTTTCTGTATTTACAGCAGCATTGTTCTCTTTTGGTTCCCTTTTCGGTATATTCATCAACTCAGCTCTTAGTCTGTTTATTTCTTCTCTGAGTTTAGCATTAGTCAGTTTCGATGAAATAAACAAAGCTACAAATAAAACTGTGGTTATAAAGAAAAAAACACTCATTTTGTCACTCCTTTGTCGGTTTATGGAAAAGACCTTTTTTGAATTATATCATATTTAGCAAATTATGTAAATAGCTGTTCTGAGATTTTATGTACGAATTAACAATTACATTATATTTTTCTTGACAATATTTTCGCAATAAACTATAATAAAATAGTAAATAAACGACATTATAGGGAGAGAAAAATGGTTGAACTTGTTGAAGTGACCGCCGAAAACAAGGCGGTTTTAAATAATCTTATGGAAAAGTATTTATACGAATTTTCTCAATGGGAGAAAACCGATATCAACGAAAACGGCTTATATGATTATGAATATCTTGATTGTTATTTCACGGAAGAAAACCGATATCCATATTTCATCAAATCAGATGGAAAGCTTGCAGGATTTGCGCTGATAAGCGATTATCCTGAAGTTCCGGAGGAAGAAACAGACTTTTGCCTTTCCGAGTTCTTTATTCTGTACAAATACCGCAGGAGCGGCGTCGGACGTGAAGCTGTTAATCAGATACTTGACAGACATCACGGCAGATGGCAGCTTAAACGCCATCCGCACAACACGGCTTCGGTTTTTTTCTGGAATTCGGTCATTTATAGATATACAAATGGAAATTACAGGCTTATTGAAGCATATCCGAATCGTGAAGTGGATTACGATGACGGAACACCTGCCGATGTTTTCTTTTTTGAAAACTAAATGTTACTCATTTATTTGTTTAAGCAAGAGTTTTGTGTTAGTGTTAAGAAATTTCTGAAAAAATACTGGACAAGCGGATTTATATATGGTATAATATAATGTATTTAGTTGAATCATTACAATGGAGGTTTATGATATTTATGGCTAATTTCAAGAAAATATCTGCTGTTGCAGTTTGCTCGGCTATGGTTATGTCGCTTTCTGCCTGCGGAAACAATATTGCAGGCCCTGATACGACCTATGGCGCTGTAATTGACGGTTACAAAGTACCAGCAGGTGTTTTTATCGCAATGCAAATGAACGCATATTATGACGCTGCTTATTACACAGAACCGACTGATGAAACTGCAGAAACCGAAGCTGTTACAACAGAATCAACAGACGTTTCTGCTTCCGAAACAGAAGCTACAACGACAACTGCTTTCACCGATAAGGTTATTGAGGACAAGCCTGTTCGTGACTGGATAAACGATGAAGCTACGAAGAGTATGCAGGAATTCGTTGCTATCGAAAACAAATTTGACGAGCTTGGTCTTTCATTTGAAGATAATGAAAAAGAAAAGGCTCAGCTCTATCTTGATTCTATTTGGGAATACTACGGCGAAAATTATGAAGATGCCGGCATCAGCGAAGATTCACAGCTTCTTATCATGCTCAACTCTACCAAGAGAAACATGATTTTTGACTACTTCTATGCTGCAGGCGGAGAAAATGAGATATCCGAAGCCGATATCAGAGCAAATCTTGAAGAAACCAACAAACGTATAAATTACATTGAAATGGAACTTAGAGACGGTGAAGGCAATCTTCTCAAGTCTGAGGGCAAGGAAGAGATCAGAAAAATGGCTATGGACTACATCGACCGTATTAACACGGGTGAAGATTTTGAGACTGTAAGCCGTGAATACAGCGATTACTACGACAATCTTGTTGCTGAAGCTGCCGCTGCTGAAAGCACTGGTACAGATGAAACAGCAACAACAGAAACAGAAAGCAGCTACACCGACAATGAAACAGTCATTGAGAAAGACGGAACATATCCTTCCGCTGCTGTTGTAGAAGAGGCCTTTAAATCCGATGTCGGCAGCGTTTTACTTGTTGAAGAAGATGAAGTTTACTATATTGTAAAGGTGCTTGATCTTTTTGCTGACGAGGATTATTACAGCGACAATGAAAGCTATGTTCGTCACCAGCTCAAGGATGACGAATTTGATGAAATGGTTGCTTCCTGGATTGCAGCACAGACCGTTGAAAAGAACGAAGCTGCTTACAAACGCTACAAAATTGAAAAATTTATGGATCAGTAAAAACTTAACGGCTTCACGAAATCTTCCGTGAAGCCGTTTTTATGTTATGCGAAACCAAGTAGTCTGTTACTAAAAAATGGTGCCCGATACAATTTCGGACACCGTTTGTGTTTTTATTATTTTCCGCTGTATGCGTTTCTGAGTATCTCTCGGAGGTCTTCTGCTGTTGCAACTCTCGGATTTCCTGCAACATCACGGTCATCAAGTGCTTTTTCAACCATGAATGGAACGCTGTTAAGGAAATTAGCATCTGCGCCTGCTGCTTCAAAGCTTGAAGGAGCACCGACTTCCTTTGCGAGCTTTTTAACAGCCGCAATAAGGCTCTTTACACCCTTTGCAGGAGTTTCTGCATCAAGTCCGAGGTAATCAGCGATCTGACGGTATCTTTCGGAAGCGCCTTCTCTGCCGTATTTCGGCCATGCTTCGCTGACTTTTCCTGCAGCGTTGAATGAAATAGTATATGGAAGAAGAACAGCATCGGAAATGCCCTTTGAAACGCCTGTTTCCGAGCTTACGCTGTGGGAAAGTGCGCTGTTAAGGCCGCAGAGTGTGCTTTCATAAGCCATACCTGCAATAGTTGCAGCGTTATGCATTTTTTCTCTGGCTTCGTGGTCTGCTGCGCCGTTTTTGCAAGCTCTTGAAAGATAATTAAATGTTGTTCTGATTGCAGAAAGTGCCAAAGAATCGGTATAGTCAGAATGCATTACGGAAACGAATGATTCAATTCCGTGAGCAAGGACTTCAAAACCATGTGCAACGGAAAGCTCGTCCGTTGCTTCAAATACAAGCTCACTGTCAACGATAGCAACCTCGGGCTTGATATTGCAATCAACAAGGTGGTACTTTTTACCGTCATCAGCAAAAACAACTGCATTTGATGTGATCTCTGCGCCGGAGCCTGAGGTTGTTGGAATGCAGACGACCCTTACCTTTTTATCAAAGTTATAACAGCCATACTTATCTGCGATCTGTTCAATTGTAAGATCAGGATTGGAATACATTGCCGCTGCAGCCTTTGTTGTATCCATAACGTTTCCGCCGCCGAGTGCAATGATCGTGTCGGGGTTGAAGTTGCGCATAATGGAAACTCCACGGTTGACCGAAGCAAGGTCTGCTATGCGGTTGATATCGTAGAAAACATCAACGACCGGAGTAGAACCGTTTCTTTCAAGGTAATAGCTGAGGCGGTTCAGAAGACCTGCGCCGATAGTTTCTTTATCGGTAAAGACAACAACTCTGTGAAGATCAGGCATTTTTTCAAGGTACTGAACTGCACCGGGCATAAAGTATATTCTTTCCGGAACATTAAAGATCTGCATAACTGTTCTCCTTTCGTTTGTTAAAAATATATCAATATTATTTTACCATAAAAAGCAGGATTCGTCAACCTATGCAGCTTCAAAATATAATGTCGAACAAACTAAATTTATGTTAATTTTGCATAAATACTATCCAAAGAAATAGCTGTAATACGGGTCGTTTTCATCATAATTCAACCAATCAAACGTTGTTTCGGCAGAAGTATCGCTTTCCTGCGGATAATCCTCCTGTGAAATGGGTATGTCGGTTTGTACTGGTACTTCTGCAGTCGTATCAGACGGATTTTGAACAACGGTTTGTCCGTCAACCGTTCCAAAACCTTCTCCAAAGCAGGAGTATGTACATTTTGCAAAATAATTCTTTATACCGCTTGCAATAGATTTTGCGATTCCCTTCTGATGGGTTGAGTTTGCAAGAGCCATAGCTTCGGTATAATTTGTTACAAAGCCACATTCTACAAGTATCGAAGGGAATTCCTGCTGCTGTGTAACGAAGAAATAGTTGTACTTCTCTCCCCTGTCGCCTAAACCGCCTTCATCGACATAATTATAGAGGTAATTTCCCAATGAAGCTGAAACAGCATCGGCAAGAGGCTGAGAGAACGGAGTGAAATAGTAGGCTTCTGCACCCGTTGCTTTTTCATTTCCTGCAGCATTGCAATGGATCGAGATAAAAAGATCCGGATTATACTGTCTTGCTATTGCTGCTCGCTGTTCTGTTTCGTATGTTTCGCTTTCCGTTTTTAATCGGATAACGTTTGCACCTTCCGCTTCGAGATAGGAAGCAAGGTATTGAGCGATAGCAAGGTTAGCCTCCTGCTCCTTGATATGTCCGACAGCACCGGGGTCGAATGCACTTTTGCCTGTATATCCGTGGCCCGGGTCGATAACGATCGTTGCACCATTTATGCTGCTTCTGCAGCCGTTGAACCGAAGCGTTAGGTTATCCTCTTCATCGTATGTTGCTTTCATACCTGAATAGATACCACTCTGGCGGAATTTAAGGCTAAGCCGAGCCGATTTTATTTCTCCCGTGTCAACAGCTGACCATGTTCCCGTAGTGAAAACAGAACTGTCCGGGAATATGATGTCACCGGCGGAAATAGCTGTGATATAGCTGAAAGTTATAGTTATTCCGTCTGAATTGAAGGAAGAAATATAGTATGAGCCATTATCGCCATCCGTGTAGTTTATGCCGTTATAGTTGACCGAGAAAGGTATCTTTACAGCGGTTTTCAGTTTTATGACGGTATCCGTTCCGTCCTTATAGACGGAAGTTACCGAGATAGGGTTATCACCAAGCGGTTTATTTTCAAGTATCGAAACAGCATTAGTACGAATTCTCTTACCCGAATTGGTGATATAGTAATCGGTGCCGCTGTATGTAACTGTATTGACGATATAATCAAGCGTACCTGCAGGCAAACGAGCCATATCCGGAGTTGGTGCGGTATCGGTGCTTTTTGAGTTATATACCATGGTGTTATCGTTATTGACCATAAGTATGCTGCCGGTAAAGTCATTGGCAATTTCCGGAAGAGCATAAACAACAACAGACGAGCCTGTTCTTGTTTCGCTCATATCGCCGGTCTTTGTATGATAAACGCCGTAGAATTCAATTGAGCCAAGCTGAATCTCTTCGCCCTTTTTGCCCTCGGGAGCGGTGTATTTACCAACATACTTTGTATAGTATGAGTTCGGGTCAAGTTCGTCAAGCTGTCCGTCAACTTCTTTAAGAGTTATGCTTTTGCCGTTTATCTTTGCGGTAACATCCGAGCCTTTATAGGCAATTGCACTTATGGCGATAGTTGACTCTCCGTCAACATACATCGTACCGTCGGACGGTGAAACGCTTTTAAGGATATTTACGGTTCGTGTTATCTTATAGGTGATGACCTTAGCCTTGTTCTGAAACTTGAAAGTATTAACGCCGACATCGAGATCTTCGGTGAAATAGAAGCGCCCTGCTTCGTTGAGAACGATCTCCTTACCCTGATAGTAGACAGGGAAATTCGGGTCAAACGAACCTGCAAAAATTACGGTAGGTTCTTCTGTTTTGTATGTTGTTTTCTTAGGGAGGGTCATTTCAAGCTCGCTGTTTAAGCCCTCAAGGTCGATATTATCATCAAAGTGCTTGATAAGCGCAGTCGTTGACTCCATGGTGTTACGGCAGAGAGCGGAAAATGAATCGAACGCACTTCCGCCGTATGACGAAAGCTCCGAAGCGTCGATAACCTGCTTTACAAGTTCATCGGGAGAACCCCATCCCTCAGAATCGGTGCAGATATTTTCGTTCATGTGATGTACGAACAGCGGAATTCCGGCTTCATCTGCGATATCGTTCCACCATTTTGTGATCTCTCCGAACGGTTCACTGCTGCTTGAACGTGAACCTTCGGCTTTGAGCATAATAAAATCGGCACAGCCTTTTTCTATATAGCTTACTGTGTCAGCATATCCATCTGTCAAGGCTTCAAACTTTACAGATGTTGCTGAGCCTTTTTCGTTCGTTTCGTAGTTTGCCCACACATCATTAATGGAGATGCCGACAGGAACGGTGTTATTTGTCTTGCGTATGGCATCTGAAGCAAGGGCAAATACGTATGCACCGTTATCGAGCAGCCAGTTGTCAAAGCCAATGCCCGATCCGTTTTCCATATAATCGTGAAGGCTGGAATTAGTCTTAGTCGAGTAATATCCGTCAAGGATAATGCCATCGACCGGATACTTAACTGTAAAGGTATGAACCTTTAGTGCCAAGAAGTCAATTTTCTCCTGCA
>JBJEQL010000138.1:0-15509 GCA_051881735.1 Oscillospiraceae bacterium | reverse complement strand
CAGGTATCGGACCCGGTATCGGTGAAGGCTACGCTGTTGGTAAGACTATCGAAACTATCGGCCGTCAGCCTGAGATCAAGGGCAGCGTTACACCGACAATGTTCATCGGATGCGCTGTTGCAGAAACAACCGGTATTTACGGTTTGTTCGTTGCTATCATGCTCCTGTTCGCAAATCCGTTCCTTAAGTATTTGGGCTGATTTTAAAACTTTAATAGAACGGGAGGCAGAATAAGCCTATGTCAACTAATTTGGAATTCTTTTCGATTGATGCGACCACGATCGTAGGCACTCTGGCTAACCTTTTAATTCTGTTTTTTGTTGTTAAGCATTTCCTTTTTGATAAGGTGAACGCAATTCTTGAAGCAAGAAAGACCGAAGTCGAAAAAACCTATGAAGAAGCTGACAAGAAGCTGAAAAGCGCCGAAGAACTTGAGGCTGAATACACCGAAAAGCTTGCAGGCGCAAAGGAAGAATCGGCTGAGATCATCAAAAATGCTACCAAGAAGGCTCAGAAGCGTTCGGACGAGATCATCTCCGAGGCTCAGAACGAGGCACGTGAGATCACCGTCAAGGCTAATGCCGATATTGAAAAGGAAAAGAAACGCGCTGTTAATCAGATTAAGGACGATATCTCCGACATTGCAATCTCTATTGCAGAAAAGGTCGTTTCAAAAGAGATCGACCCGAAGACCCACGAAGAGCTTATTGACAGCTTTATCGACGGTATCGGAGAATAATCGGGAAAGGTCAGGTTCTTATGGCAGGTTCGGTTGGAAATGTGTACTCCGAAGCTTTGTTTGAACTTGCCGCCGAACAGGATTGCGCAAAGGAAACTTTTGACGAGCTTATGGCTCTCAAAAAGATCTGGAAGGACAACCCCGAGCTTCCGAAGCTGCTCAAATCCCCTACGCTCAGCGTAGCGGAAAGACTTGCAGTTGCGGAGAAGATATTCAAGGGTAAGATCTCCGAACAGGTCTATAACTTTATTTGCGTTATAACCGAAAAGAGCCGTGCGGATCATCTCCCCGAAATTGCAGACTGCTACAAGGAGAGATGGTACGATAAGAGCGGAATTGCCGAAGTCACCGTTACTTCCGACAGTCCTCTTACGGAAAAGCAGAGAGAAAAGCTTGTTGCAAAGCTTGAAAAGGTCTATAACAAGAAGATCATTCTTGAAGAAAAGACCGACAGCTCGCTTATCGGCGGAATAAAAGTCAATTACAACGGCGTTCTTATGGACGGAACCGTAAAGACCCGTCTTGAAACGCTTCAAAGACAGATCAAGGGTACAATCGCTTAAAAATCAATTGTTTAATCAAAATTATTATGAAAGTTGGTGTAATGATGGATTTACGCCCGGATGAGATCACCGGTATAATCAAGGAACAGATCAAGAATTACAATTCCAAGATCGAGCTTTCCGATACCGGAACCGTTGTCACGGTCGGCGACGGTATCGCAAGAATTCACGGACTGGAAAAATGTATGTCCGGTGAGCTTCTTGAGTTTGAAAACGGCGTTTATGCCATGGCGCTCAACCTTGAACAGGAGTTCGTCGGAGCAGTTATGCTCGGTTCGGACGCCGGCATCAAGGAGGGCGATACCGTTAAGAGAACAGGACGTATCATGTCCGTTCCCGTTGGTGAAGAGCTTCTCGGAAGAGTTGTAAACTCACTCGGTCAGCCTATCGACGGCAAGGGTGCTATCCTTACGGATAAGACTATGCCTATCGAAAAGACCGCTCTTGGTATCATCACAAGAAAATCAGTAAGCCGTCCTCTCCAGACCGGTATCAAGGCTATCGACGCCATGATCCCTATCGGCAGAGGTCAGCGTGAACTTATCATCGGCGACAGACAGACAGGTAAAACTGCTATCGCCCTCGATACAATTATCAATCAGAAGGGACAGGGTGTTATCTGTATCTACGTTGCTATCGGTCAGAAACGTTCTACCGTTGCAAACGTTGTTGAAACACTTGAAAAGAACGGCGCAATGGATTATACCATCGTTGTTTCCGCAACCGCTTCTGAGCTTGCACCATTGCAGTATATCGCTCCTTATTCAGGTTGTGCAATGGGTGAATACTTCCTCGAACAAGGCAAGGACGTACTCTGCGTTTATGACGATCTTTCAAAGCACGCCGTTGCTTACCGTACGCTGTCCCTGCTCCTCAAGCGCCCACCGGGACGTGAGGCTTACCCCGGAGATGTATTCTATCTCCATTCAAGACTGCTCGAACGTGCTTGCTGCCTGAACGAGAATTACGGCGGCGGTTCGCTCACAGCTCTTCCTATCATCGAAACACAGGCCGGCGACGTTTCGGCTTATATCCCGACAAACGTTATTTCTATCACAGACGGTCAGATATTCCTTGAAACAGACCTTTTCAACGCAGGTATCCGTCCTGCCGTAAACCCCGGTATCTCGGTATCCCGTGTAGGTGGTGCTGCTCAGATCAAGGCTATGAAAAAGGTTTCCGGTTCTTTGAAGCTTACCTACTCACAGTATCGTGAGCTCCAGTCCTTCTCGCAGTTCGGTTCCGACCTCGATAAGGATACAAAGGAACGTCTTGCACTTGGTGAAAGAGTTGTTGAAGTCCTCAAGCAGGACAGAAACTCACCGATACCGGTTGAAAATCAGGTGCTTATCATCTATGCCGTAACGCATAACTATCTTAAGGATATTGACGTTTCGGACGTTCTCGAATTCCAGAACGAAATGTTTGAATTCATTGCAGATTCACACCCCGATATTACCGAAACTATCAGAACGCAGAAGGTTCTTACTCCCGAAGCTGAGGAAGAACTCAAGGGCGCTCTCGATGATTTTGTCAAGAAGTTTTTGGCTGAAAAGGCATAAGATCTTGACTTAAAACGGTAAAGAAAGGATGGACTTTGTATGGCTTCAGGCAATATGAAAAGCATAAAAAGGCGAATAAAGAGCGTCGAGTCCACTCTGCAGATCACCAAGGCAATGGAAGTAGTTTCCTCGTCGAAGCTGCGTAAGGCCAAGGAAAAAGCCGATCTGGCTCGTCCGTTCTATAAGTCGCTGCATGAAACAATGTGCGAGATCCAATCCGAAAATGAGAGCTTCTTTTCTCCCTTTACCCGTAAGACTGAGGGTGAAGGCACGGTAATGCTTGTCGTTATCGCAGGCGACCGTGGTCTTGCAGGCGGTTTTAACTCAAATATTACAAAGCTTGCCGCCGCACGCATAAAGAAGCTTACGGAAAAGGGCAGCAAGGTCAAGGTTCTTGCTGTCGGCAAAAAATCAGCCGAATATTTCACAAAGCACGGCTATGACGTTGTAAAGACATATATCAACGTCGGTCAGGATCTGCGTATAAACAGCGCAGCTGCGATCGCCGATGATATAGTCGTGCCGTATCTTAAAGGCGAGGTGACATCGGTAGAGCTTGTTTCCACCGAATTCGTTTCAACACTCACTCAGATCGCTAAGTTCAGCCCTATTCTTCCCCTCGACATTCCGCCGCAGGAGAAAAAAGTGCGTGAGATCCCGATCTATGAGCCGTCACCTGAGGCTGTTTTTAACGCCATTGTTCCCAAATATATCACAGGCGTAGTTTACTCTGCGATAGTCGAAAGCTTTGCTGCCGAGCAGGCTGCAAGAAGAAGCGCTATGGAAAACGCTTCCGACAACGCAGGAGAAATGATCGCCAATCTGTCACTCGTTTACAACAGAGCCCGTCAGTCTGCGATCACTCAGGAAATTACCGAGATCGTCGGCGGTGCGTCTGCTCAGGAGTAAGCGTCTGAACTGCACACCCAATTTATATTAAGAGGTGATTCATTAATGCCACAGAAAAATATCGGCAAGGTTGTCCAGATCATCGGTGCGGTAGTCGATATCGCATTTGAAAAGGATAATCTTCCGAATCTTCTGAATGCAATAGAAATTGACAACAACGGTGAAAAGCTTGTCTGCGAAGTTGCACAGCATATCGGTGATGACGTTGTCCGCTGTATCGCAATGTCCTCAACAGACGGCCTTGTAAGAGGCGTTGACGCAGTTGATACAGGCAGTCCTATCACCGTTCCTGTCGGCAGAGGTACGCTCGGAAGAATCTTCAACATTCTCGGCGAACCTGTTGACAACAAGCCTGCACCCGAAGCAGAGGAGAAATGGGCTATCCACAGAGAAGCTCCTTCCTATGAAGAGCAGGCTGCAGCAAACGAGATCCTTGAAACAGGTATCAAGGTAATCGACCTTATCTGTCCGTATCTTAAGGGCGGTAAGATCGGTCTGTTCGGCGGTGCCGGCGTAGGTAAGACCGTTCTTATTCAGGAGCTTATCAACAACGTTGCAAACCAGCACGGCGGTATCTCCGTTTTCACAGGCGTTGGAGAGCGTACCCGTGAGGGCAACGACCTTTATAACGAAATGACCGAGTCGGGAGTTATCGACAAGACCGTTCTCGTTTACGGTCAGATGAACGAACCGCCCGGAGCAAGAATGAGAGTAGGTCTTTCCGGACTTACAATGGCTGAATATTTCCGTGACGTTGAGGGACAGGACGTTCTTCTCTTCATCGACAATATCTTCCGTTTCACACAGGCAGGCTCGGAGGTTTCCGCACTTCTCGGACGTATGCCTTCCGCCGTTGGTTATCAGCCGACGCTTGCAACGGAAATGGGCGCACTTCAGGAGCGTATCACTTCCACAAGCAAGGGTTCTATCACATCGGTTCAGGCTGTTTACGTTCCTGCCGATGACCTTACAGACCCGGCGCCTGCAACAACATTCGCTCACCTTGACGCTACAACGGTTCTTTCGAGAGATATCGCATCGCTCGGTATCTATCCTGCGGTTGATCCGCTTGATTCAACATCAAGAATCCTCTCTCCCGATATTGTCGGAAAAGAGCATTACGAAACTGCAAGAGCTGTTCAGAATATCCTCCAGCGTTACACAGAGCTTCAGGATATCATCGCTATCATGGGTATGGACGAGCTTTCCGATGAAGATAAGCTCACCGTTGCAAGAGCAAGAAAGATACAGCGTTTCCTTTCACAGCCGTTCTCCGTTGCGGAGCAGTTCACAGGCTATCAGGGAAAATATGTACCGCTCAAGGAAACCATCAGAGGCTTCAAGGAGATCATCGAAGGACTTCACGACGATATCCCCGAATCTGCATTCCTCTTTGCAGGTACGATCGACGATGTAGTTGAAAAAGCTAAATCCATGAGCGCCGAATAACCGGAGGTGGAATAATGGCTTCCGAGTTCAGACTCTCAATCATCACTCCCGAAAAGACGTTTTATGATGATGAGACCTCAATGGTCATCGTCAGAACGACCGAGGGAGATATCGGTATTCTTGCGAATCATACAAGCCTTGTGGCAAGTCTGCCGTCCGGCCCCGTCAAGATAAAGGAGCAGGATGGAAGCTTTAAAGTTGCTGCACTTTCGTCAGGCATAATCAAAGTCGGCAGAAATAAGGTTTCGATAATCGCAAACGCAGTTGAATGGGCAGACGAGATTGACCTCGAATGGGCAAAGCGTTCCGAAGCTGAAGCAAGAGAAAAGCTGCAGAGTCTTAAAGATAAGAACGAGCTTGACATTGCCGAGCTGAAACTCCAGAGAGCGCTCAATCGAATCAGCGTTCATTCAATGAAATAAAAACAAAAGTTGTTTAACTGCGAAGCAAACAAAAGTTTACGTTAACTCTGCAAGAATTAACGTAAACTTTGTTTGATTCGCAATTTTTATACTAATCCTCATTTGTTCGGTAGATAAAGTTGGCAGATAGAATTGCACCAATCAAGGAAAGCGACCGCAGGCGTGCTGTCGCACGGCAAGGGAGCTTGACGACGAGTGGTGCAATTATAGCTGCTAAGGAAACGCTGATTAATACGTTTCTGCCGTTTTTCAAAATGTCTATGTCATTCTCAAAGAGAATGACATTAAAGACGGAAATTCGTACATTTTTCAAAACGGCGAAACGAACGCTTCGCTTTAATCAGCGTATTCCTAAATTTATCTACAGGTTAAATGAGGATTAGTATTATGCAAACTTTGCGACGTCTATCCATGCGGTGAAGCGTGAGAGCGTTTCAAGTTCCGCAAGCGACAGTTTTACTGCGCTGTTTGAGCTTCCGCAGGCAGGGTACACATATTCAAAACGTTTCAGCGAATCGTCAAGATAAATTTTTACTCCGTCCTTTACGCCAAACGGACATACTCCCCCTACATCGTGACCTATCTTTTCCGATACCTCTTCACGAGAAAGCATTTTCGCTTTTGTTCCGAAGCAGGCTTTATATTTTGCGTTATCCACACGCATATCTCCTGCGGCAACTATCATTATCGGCTCGCCTTTTACATCAAATGTGAGCGATTTTGCGATCATTGCAGCCTCACAGCCAAGTGCTTCTGCGGCAAGCTCAACAGTTGCGGAGGATTCGGTTGTTTCAATTATCCTTGTGGTATCAAAACCAATTTTTTCAAGATAGTTTCTTGCGTTTTCAATTGACATTTCTCATAAACTCCTTAAAATCAGTTATTTTTTGTGTGATCAAGTTACTTTATAATTATAGCGCAGATATTCTTATTTTTCAAGGTTAAATTAAGCTGTCCGCAATAATATTTAAATTGACAAACCGTCTTTTTAATGGTATAATTTAACTAATACTAAACACCAATAAAATACAGGAAAAAATCTGCGCCGAAATCCAATATATTCGAGATTGTCGGCTTGATTTTTTCCAAATTTTAAATGGTGTTTAGTATAAATTGCTTTGTGAGAGGAAGAACTTATGGGAAAAAAGCTGTGCGCATTGACTTTTGATGACGGTCCTAACACGGTCACGACTCCGCTTGTTCTTGAAAAACTGCGTAAATATGGAATAATTGCCACGTTTTTCATCGTCGGAAACAATATAAACGAGGGATCCGAGCAAGTCGTGAAGGAAGCTTCCAAAATGGGGTGCGAAATATGCAATCACTCACGCACACATTCGGCAATGCCCGAGCTTTCGGCGGAAGATATCCGTGCAGAGATAGAGTATACCTCAAAGGAGATCGAGCGCATAACGGGAAAAACGCCGAAGTTTTTCCGTCCACCGTATATTGCGGTGAATGACACGATGTACGATAACATAGACCTGACATTTATCGCAGGCATCGGTGCAGAGGACTGGCTTCCCGAAGTGACGGCGCAGGATCGCGCGGACAAGATCTTGCGGCAGATCAAAGACGGAGCGGTGATCCTTCTGCATGATATGAGCGGAAACACTCCAACAGTCGAAGCGCTTGATATTATTATTCCTGCGCTTAAAGATGAATACGAGTTTGTTACCGTTTCAAAGCTTTTTGAACTTTCTGGAGTTGTTCCCCAAAAGCGAATAGTTTATTCATTCACATCGCAGACAACGGAATATTGAAAGGACGGTAAATCATGAGAAAATTTGCGGCTGTCCTGTCGGCGTTCATCATTGCGTCGGTAATGGCAGGATGTTCAAATTCGGCAGTTGATACGGAAACAACGGCAGTTAAAGAGGAGGAAACGGCAGTGAGATCAATTGAACTTATAGAAGATAATTTTAAGCAGCTTGGCAGAACATATTACAACAACGGAAAAATTTATTGTGCACTCAGCGGTTCAGGCGCAGAATTCACATTCACAGGAACAGAGTGCAGCATCACGATCGAGGGCGATACAAACAGCATTAATCCTGCTTCGGCAGATAACCACGCCCGTGTTGCAGTTTATGTAAACAACGAACGCAAGGCAGATGAAATGATAGACGAAAAGACAAAAACTATCAGCATTGCGATAAGCGATACAGAACAGCTTAACGATGTCAAAATAGTAAAGCTTTCCGAATCACCGATGTCAACTTTCGCAATAAGCGATATTACAATAAACGGCAAGGACGTAAAGCCTGCCGAAAATAATGAGCGCTACATAGAATTTATCGGCGACTCGATCACCTGCGGCTACGGAGTTGACGACGAGGACTGCAACCACCACTTCTCGACCAAGACCGAAGATTGCACAAAAGCGTATGCATATAAGACAGCAGAAAAGCTTGACGCAGATTACAGCCTCGTATCGTTCAGCGGACACGGTATTATTTCGGGATATTCGGGTGACGGCAATAAAGTCACAACACAGCTTGTTCCGCCGTATTATACGCATCTCGGTTATACATGGAGCTTAAACAACGAATTCGATCCGCTGAAGCTTGACTGGGATTTCAGCAAGCGTGAACCGGACGTTATCGTAATAAACCTCGGCACAAATGACGATAGCTACTGCAAGAATCAGGAAGACCGCTGCGAGGATTTCCGTGCAAATTATGTTGAGTTTGTAAAGACTATAAGAGAAAAGAATCCCAACGCAAAGATCATCGGTACATTGGGAATCATGGGACAGAACCTCTATCCTTATGTTGAGCTTGCGTTGACAGATTACAGCAAGGAAACAGGCGATACAAATGTCGATTTCCTTATGTTCGACCAGCAGAATATGAACGAGGACGGCATAGCAGCAGACTGGCACCCGAGTGAGAAAACACACGAAAAAGCTTCGGATAAGCTTGTGGAAAAGATAAAGGAAAGCATGGGCTGGTAAAAAGCAGCAGCAACATAAAACTAAAAAGCCGATCAAGCTGAATTCAGCTTGATCGGCTTTTACTTCGCATCGCTGCGGATTGTATTATTACATTCTTGCTTCGTCAAAAAGTGCTTTGACTTCGTCAGACGGTTCTTTATCAATGAGTGATACTACCACCGTAAGAATTATCGAAACGATAAATCCCGGAACGATCGAATAGAGCATTCCGCTCCAATGTAGGAGATATTCCCACACGATAACGGTTGCTGCACCGCCGATGATTCCTGCGACTGTTCCTTTAAGTGTAAGTCTGCGCCAATAGAGTGAAAGAAGTATCGCAGGACCGAATGCTGCTCCGAAGCCTGCCCATGCGTTTGAAACGATTCCCATGATAGAATCCTTCGGGTCGAGCGCAAGTATGCAGGCAATTACCGAGATAACCATAACGGTTCCTCTGCTTATCCACATAAGCTTCTTATCCGAAGCTTCTTTTTTTACTACTACTTTATAGAAGTCATTTACAACAGCAGAGGCTGTAACCAGCAGCTGGCTGTCTGCTGTGCTCATGATAGAAGCAAGCACCGCAGAAAGGAAGATACCTGCTATTGCACCGGGGAACAATCTCCTTACAACGTCGATGAAGATAAGCTCCTGCTGATTTCCTGCAAGGGTAACTCCAATGCTGTCGAGGTAAACTCTTCCGAGTACGCCGATAAGGACTGCTGCGCCAAGCGAGATAACTACCCAGATAATTGCAATGATAGCTGATTTCTTAACGCTCTTTGCATCCTTGATAGCCATAAAGCGGACAAGGATATGCGGCATTCCGAAGTAGCCAAGCGCCCATGCAAGGTCGCTTATGATCGAATTTGCACCTCTTCCGCTGAACATTGAAGCATAACCTGAAGCATCTGCTCCCTCTTCAACGAGCTTAGGTGTAGCTGCGATCATATCCCAGCTGAAATCGGGTGTTGATGTGATGAGCGCTATCGGGAGAGCAACAATTGTGAAGAACATCAGGAATCCCTGAATAAGGTCTGTCCATGCAACTGCGTTAAATCCGCCGAGGAATGTATAAAGCACGATTATGCAGGCGGAAATGATAACTGCCGCCTTTGTATAAGTTTCGTTTGCGCTGTCGATATTGAATACGACCTGGAAAAGCTTACCGCCGGAAACAAATGCGGAAGTTGTATAAACAAGGAAGAAAATGAATATTACAACTGCGCATACAAGACGAACGACCGGACTGTCAGCCTTGAAACGATTCTGGAGATACTGTGGTATCGTAATGGAATCTCCGGCTTTTTCGGTGAACTTACGCAGCGGCTTTGCAACGAACATCCAGTTGAGCGCCGTTCCTATCGCAAGACCGATAGCTATCCAGTAGTTGCCCATACCTGCGGCATAAGCTGCACCGGGAAGACCCATTAGAAGCCAGCCGCTCATATCGGAAGCCTGTGCGGACATTGCCGTTACCCATGAATTAAGTCCTCTGCCTGCGAGGAAATAATCACTCATTTTTTTGCTCTTGTTGCTGAAATAAAATCCGATGCCGATCATTATCAAAAGATAGATAACGAACGATATCAGAACGGGAATATCAGCGTTTTTAAAAAACCCCATAAAATACCGCCTTTCAAAAATTTAGTTTACTAAAACATTACTTATAATTATACTATTTTTTATACCTTTAAGTATGTATATTCAATGAACACCGCCGAAATTTGGAAGAAATATGCAATTTTTATGAGTAAATACAACGTTTATACACAAAAGCCACAAATAAACGCTGTTATTGCGCAAGCACGGACTGTATATAATGCTTTGCCGCACGACCGCTTCTGCCGTTTCTGCGGAGTGCGAACGCTTCCGCTCCCATAAAAAGCTCTTCTGTGACTTCAATTCCATTTTCACGGGCAAGGCTTTCGACTATCTTCAGATAGTTTTCCTTATCAGGCTTAAGGAATGCAACCTTAAGTCCGAAACGCTCGGAAAGCGAGATAAGCTCTTCACGAGTATCGGCTGCGTGCATATCATCGCCGTTTCTGTCGGAGAATTTCTCTTTTACAAGATGTCGTCTGTTGCTGGTCGCATATATCGCAGTATTCGAAGTTTTCGCCGTTGCGGAGCCTTCAAGCACAGCTTTGAGCGAGCTGAAATTGTCATCGTCCGAAGAGAATGAAACATCATCGACAAAGATTATAAATTTAAGCGGATTTTTCGCTATTTTTTCAATTACCTCGGGCAGTTCGGGAAGCTGTGACTTGTTGAGCTCAATAAGGCGCAGTCCCTCGTCCTTATATTCGTTTACAACAGCCTTGACGGTAGAGGATTTGCCCGTTCCGGCGTCGCCATAAAGCAGAACATTTGCCGCAGGCTTGTTGTTGAGCAGCGCAAGAGTGTTGTTTATAACCTTGCTGCGTTCAAGCTCATATCCCGAAAGCTGCGAAAGCCGCTGAGGGTCGGGATTTTTGATAGGAACGAGCTTGCCGTTTTTGAGCGTAAAAGCATGGTATTCCGAAAAAATGCCATAACCCTTTGTGGAAAGGCAGCTCATGCGGTCGGTATAAGCTTTCGTAAAGCTGACGGGACTGATTTTCCAGTCGGAAACAACGTATTCCGATTTTTCACCCATTGCCTTTTTGACCTGCTCAGAAGTGATCTGCGATATCTCCTGCAATGTTTCAAGTTCAGCCTTTGCAGCTTTTTCAATACGCTCGGGGACTTCTTCAAACGCTGCAAGACGGAGCATAAAAGGATTTTCGTTCTCCGTTACTGCACCGAGGATATGATCGGTAAGATTATCGGTCGTTTTATAGAGCGAATTTACAAATCTGCCGTAGCTTTCGGGAGTAGGTTCACGCAGCATCTCAAGGAATTCTTTTACGGTTTCATCCTCTAAAATACCACGGAATACCGAGAGTGCGCTGAGCTTTTCGGCATAAGGTAAAAGAGTGTTTACAATTATCATTTTCTATCGATCCTTCTTGCAAAAATTATATTTTCATTATTAACTTTATTATAGCACTTTAGCGTAAAAATACAATAGACAGGGCGTTTTTTGTCATTTCTGACAGAATAAAGCCAATATTTGATACCGCTATTGAAAATATGATATAAATATGGTATAATAACTATAAATATTGTTGATCAAGGAGAATATTATAAAATGGATATCAATTTTCATATTCCGGATTTTATCAATCATTGTCGTCTTAACCTGTTGCTTCTCTCAATGATGGAGAAAATGCCTGAATACTTCCGTGACGGTGTAAAAATAGCATCTGTTTTCGGCACATTTCCACCCTCGCTCTGGAACGGCGGACGTAATACCGTCGGACGTGCAGACGATGAAGTCATTAAAACTGTTTTAGATGCATTTAATTCAAAAGGCATACCTCTCCGTTTCACATTCACCAATCCGCTTATTGAAAAAAAACATCTCGGCGATCCGTTCTGCAACAAGGTCATGCGCATGGCGAACAACGGTCTTAACGAGGTCATCGTATTCTCCCCTCTGCTTGAAGAATATATACGCGAAAACTATCCGAATTACAAGATAACCTCCTCCACCTGCAAGGAGATACGCGACGCCGATGAACTCAACGCCGAGCTTGAAAAGGATTATCACTATGTTGTTCTCGACTACAACTGGAACAACAACTTTGAATTTCTTGAAAATCTTCAGCACAAGGAAAAATGCGAACTGCTTATAAACGCCTGCTGTATTCCAAACTGCCCCCGAAGAGGAGAGCATTACCGTACAATAGGCGAAACACAGATAAAGGTCGCAGAATATGTCAATACTCCGAAAGCGCTGCGCCAAGAAACCAAATTGGAAGACTTCCAGTGTCCTGCTATGCTGCGTCATATATACCAGATAAACGACCTGCCGACACATATCTCCCCCGATGCGATCTATGAAAAATATGTACCTATGGGCTACAACCAGTTCAAGATCGAAGGAAGAACTATGCCGGATATCTCTCTTGCCGAAAACTATATATATTATATGATAAAACCGGAGTACAAGGATATAGCCCGTCTGGAACTGGTGGGTTCACTAACGAAGAAAACAAAGTATTTTAATTAAGTTCTTGTGAAAATGCACAAAAAATATCATTTTCTTTAACAAATCGATTAAAAAATGCGTTTTTGAACCACTTTATTCACATTTTACCTCAACATTTAAAATAAAGTTAATATTTAGTTAATATATTATCCACATAGATGACTGAATAAACCGTTATAATTGATATAAGAACCGCTGCGTTTAGGCATTTTGACAGCGCAGCAAAAAATCTATTTCACAGGGAGGACAGAGGGCAGCAAAGCCTGTACATACAATGAAAGAATTAGCTGTTGTATATGCAACCAAATACGGCCACACAAAGCAATACGCCGAATGGATGAAGGAAGAAACAGGCGCAGATATTTTTGTGTCTACTTCATTCACTGCAACAAGAGCACTTGAATATAAGGCTGTGATCTTTGCCGGCGGCGTTTACGGCGACAAGATCATGATAATGGACTGGCTGAAGAAGAATCTCGGTCAGGTCAATGTAAATAAGATGATAATTGCAGCCGTTTCATGGTATACCAATGATTCGGAAGAAGCTAAAGCACGTCTTATTGCTGAAAACTATCCTGAACAGTTCAAAAATGTTGTTCCGCTTATCGTAATAAACAGCGGCATCGATAAAAAACAGACCAGCGTTGTCGATAAGGCACAGCTGCTCGCCGCTCAGTCAGCTATAAACAAGCATGAAGTGCGCACCGCAGATGATATCAATGCTCTTGCCATTATAAAAGGTTATTCCGACTCAACTTCAAAGGATAACCTCAAGAGCCTTATTGCAGCAGCACAGAATATAATCAATCCTCCCAAGAAACCCGTACAGAAGCCTGCGCCCGCACAGACAGCAACTGCTCCTGCACAGCCTAAACCTGCAGAACAGCCAAAACCCGTTGTTCCGCAGCCGATTCCGCAGACCGAAGCTGTCAAGCCTGCACCGCAGCCGCAAACAGAGCAGCCAAAAGCCGAAACACCCAAGCCTGTTCAAACACAGCCGGCAGAACAGCCCAAGCCTGTACAGCCTGCTTCACAGAGCGGCGACCACGTTGTGACATCACTTGATGACGCACTTGCTGCGCTTTCATCGGGAAATATGCTTCTCAACCATCCGCCTGTTCATCAGCCAAAAGCCGCTGAACCTGCTCCTATACCGGAACAGCCTAAGCAGGAAGATGCTCCGAAATACGAAACACCAAAAGTTCCGCAGCCGGCAGAACAGCCCAAACCTGTGCAGCCTGCTTCACAGAGCGGCGGTCATGTTGTAACATCACTCGATGACGCACTTGCTGCGCTTTCATCGGGAAATATGCTTCTCAATCATCCACCTGTACATCAGCAGAAAGCTGACGAACCTGCACCCGAACCCAAAGCTGAACAGCTTGTACAGGAAGAAACACCAAAATCCGAAGTTGAAAAGTCCGTACAGCCGAACGATGATGTCAAGGAAGTTGCTTCGATCGCTGCAGATGAAAGCAAGGGCGAGGAACCCGTTTTCACCGAAGCCGATGACTCCGATGTTCCAAACATCAACCATGTAACAGACAACACCAAGCCCGAAGATGGCATAGATACAAAGGGATCAGCTCAAAGCACATTCGCAGGAATAAAAGAACCTGAGATTTCGCCAATGTCCGATATTGCAGACGACGCAAAGGGAAAATCCGAAAAGACCGATGAAAATGATAACGTCCTCTCCATTGCGGACGACTTTGCTGATATCTCCGTTCCGGAGCCGATTCCTGCTCCAAAGCCTGCGCCGACAATTTCAAAACCTGTTCCGCCCCCTGCACCGGCAGCTCCTAAGCGGAACAGCTATATGGATCTTTTCGCACGCAAGAAGCCTGAGGAAACCGTGCCCGAACCCGAGCCAACACCTGCACCTGCGCCGACACCTGCACCTGCCCCGACACCAGCTCCGGCACCTGCTCCGATACATACTCCGGGACTGGACTTCGATTTTGATATTCTCGGAAATGAAAGTTCGACAGCAAGCAGAACCAGCTCGAGAGCGCTCAACGCTGTTGAAGACCTTGCAAAAGCAAAAGCAAAAGCAGAAGCTGACCGTCTGAAAAACGAAAGAGAACGTGAGGAACAGGCGGCAAGAGATGCTGCGGCTGCAAAGGCTGACAATTCCTATGATATAATCAACAATTCCATTGATATGAATATTTCTGACAATGGTTTTGTTAAACAGGAATCCGGCCGTGACGATGAAGATGATACCTCTTACACAAGCGGAAATCTCAGGGATTTCGACATTTCGGAAGATGATGATGAAAATGATTCCGGCGACGCTTCATTCGGCAACGATGTAATGTTTGTTGACGACTATGACGACAGCGAGATCGAGGGACTCAGTGCAGCAGATCTGCTTGCCCCCGAAGAACCTGCTCAACAGAGCAGCCACAAGAGGGTCGATTTCAAACAGCTTCAGCAGGAAATCGAGGAATCTATTGAATATAACAGAAAGGTCCGTGACAAGGAACGCACAAGAAATATGCGTGAAAGCGAGCGCAAAGCCTTGGAAGAAGCTGAAAAAACACCTAAGAAGGGAATAAAACAGCCTGAGGACGCAGACATATTCTTCAAGCGCCCCGGCAAGGATTATTACGCATCCGATTCAATGCCCGAGATCAAGTTCAACCGCCACGGAAACGGAATGTTATAAAAATTTCCACCCCAAAAAATCCCGACAGTTATTTTCACAGCACCGCATGATAAAAGCAGAAGCTTAAATTATGCGGCGCTGTTACGTTTAAGGGAACGCTGAAAGATCTCTTCGTATTGATCAGCCGTATCCCCGAAAAAATAAAACAACGAGGTGTTCTTTGTGTTTTCTGATATTGACA